>CAZXJU010000001.1:0-27766 GCA_964641035.1 uncultured Halobacteriales archaeon
GTCGATCACGCGCAGGGTCACAAGGTACCAACCTTCTTCCGTGAGGTTCAGGTCGATTGTCGCGCCCTGACCGCTGAAGATCTTCTGGATCGTCGTGTTGTTGCGAAACGACTTGACTTCCCACGAGTAGATTGTGATTTCCCCGTCAGAGTCCGTCGAGTTCGACCCGTCCAGGGTGACGGTGAGGTTCCCTTCGTTCACGTCACGGACCCGCGTCGCGTTGTCCGAGGGGACCCCGCCGACCAGCACGGCAGCCGAAGCCGTCGGCGGCTGGTTCGGGATCTCCGGCGGGACCAAGCCCTGGCCGATGGTCGACTTGTCCGCGTCGCCCAACTGCTTGAGGTCCACGTTCGTGAAGAAGATGTAGATGTAGTCGTCCATCTGCCCGGGGATCGAGTAGTCGGAGCCGAGTCCGCGGCCCGGGAAGTAGACGTGCAGTTCCAACGACGTGTCGGCCGCGGCGTCCAGCAGCGTGCCTTCCTCGTCGTGGACGGACTTGGTGACTGCGACCATGAACGGGTGCACGCCGTCGAGGGTCGCCCCGTCGACGATGAGGCGTGCCTGCCCGTAGAGCAGCAAGTATGCCTTGGTCTCGGGGAAGTGCTCCGGGCCGTGCCCGGTGCCGCCGAAGACCTGGACGTTCTGCATGACGCCGCCTTGGAAGTCCATGTTGTCGACGCCCAAGGCTTGCGAGGGGACGACGCTGCGGATGCGGCTCTGGAAGTGTCCCATCGCGTCCTGGGCGTCCATCACGAAGTTCGCCTGGTCGCCGGATGCGGGGTCCTCCAGGTCCACCGACGCATCGGTGTCCACGTTGTTGACCACGCGGACGTCCGCGGCGGACGGGCCGCCGGACTCCGTGTCACCGAGCGCCATCAGGTGGCCGCCCGACTCGAGTCCGCCCATCAGGCGGAACCCGTCGTTTGCGACGGCCCAGTCATAGGATGCGTCCTCGTCGATGCTGTCGGGGTCCGTCCCGCTGGCGCCGTCTCCACCGAAACAGCCGCTCAAGCCCATGGCTGCCAAAAGGAGGACAGCCCCGATTGTGTTCAGTCGCTTCATGAAAATTTTCCTCCCCTACTCGGTCGCCAAACCACCGAGTAGGGGTGGTATTATTTAAGCGTTCCAGCGCGCATGGACGGGCTGTCGACGCCGGGTTCGACCCATGTCGAACCTTGTCAGGCCCAGAAGGCGAACGATCCGGTGGCCAGCCAGAAACCGGCCAGGAAGCCGAGGAAGGCGCCTCCGTTGAGCGCCGGCAACCCCGGCTGCGGCTTGCCGCGCAGCACGAACGCCATGAGGACCGCGAAGCCGACGATGGTCCCGAGGAAGGCGCCGAACGCGGCCTCCACGCCCGTGAACACGAGCGCGCTGACGATGAGGATCGACGGGATCACGATGTCGCCCAGGCCGAGGAACATGGCGTCGCGCACCGACTTCTCCTCGTCCCCTTCCCCGCGCGCCTCTTGGGCGGCCTTCGGGTCCCGCAGGCCGCCTTGCTCGTCCAGGAAGGAGTAGCCGCGGCTCTTGGGCACCACGAGCATGATCGGCAGGTGCAGTTCGAGGACGCTGTCGGCCAGGTCGAGCATGTGCTTCGTCTTGTGGACGCTCACGTAATCGTAGATCGCGGTGCCCGCCAGGACGACGGTGTACGTCAGGGGGGTGAAGCTGGTGCCGAAGATGGCGACGGCGCCGGCGGCCACCAGCACGCCGACCAGGTCCACGACGTACCACTCGGGGAAGGTGTACAGCAGCCACGTCGGCACGGCCGCCAAGGCGAGCGCGACGGCCCAGATCCCGGCGACGGCGGCCATGTCCGTCAGGAGGCCGGGGCGCGCCACGAGTGCCACGTTGAACAGGAGTGCGAAGAAGACGTAGGCGACCGTGAGCCCGACCGCGACCAGGATGATCCATTGGATGATCTGCGGCTTCTTCTTGCGGGCGATGAACAGGATGATCGCCGTGAAGACGAGGATGACGCCGATCAGCACCAACCCGTTCGTCCAGTCCTCCGGGTCTTCGAACCCTTGGATCTCGGCACCTTGGAACGACGGCGTCAGCAGGATCGCCAAGGCCTGGGCGGCTACGAACAGGGCGAGCATGGCGCCGGCTGCGGCGATCTCCCGGCTTGTGATCGGCAGCGGCGCGTCGTCGCCGGCCGCCTCCTGGGCGTCCGTCCCCGTGGCCTCCGGCGGCATCGGGGCCGCGCAGGCCCCGTGCCCGTCTTAACCCTTGCCAAGCGCGCAGCCGGCTTCTCACAATGGTTAAATCCGGTGCGCCGGCTCGTCGTGGCCGTCATGCTTCGCGGAGGCACCGGGGTCGTACTTCTCGTGGTCGCGTTGGTGCTGGCCGGCTGCTCCGGGTCCGACCAGCCGCCGGCCGTCGGGCAGGACTCCGGGGAGATCGGTGTCGTCGCCGGAATCGTCGTGACCGACGAACAGACCCCGGCGGCCAACGCGACGGTCGGGGTACTGGGCGACGGGGGGCAGGCGACGCTTGCCCAGACGTGGACCGACGACGCCGGCCGCTTCCGGCTTGAGGACGTGCCGGCCGGCGGGCAACGAATCCTCGTCCAGAAACCTGGGTTCCTGGAGGTCGTGCGCGACGTCGACGTGGCGGCCGGCCAGACGACGGAACTGGAACTGCGGTTGGAACCCGTCGACCGAGGCATCGGCCACGTCGAGGTCGTGCCGCTCGGCGGGATGATCGCGTGCGGGATCAGCACGCCCCTCGTCACCGCCACGTGGAGCTGCGGGGACGACAACCACAAGGCGTACGTGGCGGTCAACGTGACCCGTGGCGTCGCTGCGACGGTCCATGAGACGGTCTGGGAGTCGTCGAGCGCCCTGACCGGCCAGCAGCTGTTGACCCGGCTGTACGTCGACGGGGCGATGCACGACCGGATCGGCGGTCCGTCCCCGTTGGTGCGGACGATCGACGGGTACGACGTCGACGGCACCACGGAGATCGGTGAACAGGTCTACGTGAACTTCGCCACCGTGAACGACCCGCTCGTCGTGGCCTACCAGCAGACGTTCACGACGTATTTCAGCGTCTTCTACCACCAGAGCGTGCCCGACGGGTACACCGCGTTGGCGCCGTGACGGGGCAGGTTACCGTCCCGTCACCGGTCGAACAAAGATATAAGCGGGCCCCGGCTTTCGGCGTCCTTGAGGACGCTCAATGCAACCCAACATGGCCTACGACCGGGCGATCACGGTCTTCTCGCCCGACGGACGCCTGTTCCAAGTCGAATACGCCCGGGAAGCCGTCAAGCGCGGTACCACGACCGTCGGCCTGAAACACAAGGACGGCGTCGTGCTCATCGTCGACAAACGGATCACCAGTCGGCTCGTCGAACCGGTCTCCATCGAGAAGATCTTCGTCCTGGACCAGCACATCGGATGCGCCACCAGCGGCCTGGTTGCCGACGCTCGGAGCCTCGTCGATCGGGCGCGCGTCGGCGCGCAGGTCCACCGGATCACGTACGACGAACCGATCGCGGTCTCGACGCTGGTCAAGCAGATCTGTGACTTCAAGCAGTCCTACACGCAGTACGGCGGCGTGCGTCCCTTCGGGACGGCGCTTCTGGTCGCCGGCGTCGACGACACCGGCGCGCACCTCTACGAGACGGATCCGTCGGGCGCCCTCATGGAGTACAAGGCGTCGTCCGTCGGTTCCGGCCGCAACACGGCGATGGAGGCGTTCGAGGAGAGCTACAAGGACGACATGTCCCGCGACGAGGCGGTCGTGCTGGGCTTGAAGGCCTTGAACAAGGCGACCGAAGGCAAGCTCAACGCCGACGCCATCGAGGTCGGCGTGGTCGACTCGAAAGAGTCCTTCCGGAAGCTGGAGCCGGCCGACGTCAAGAAGTACGTCGAGAAGGCGGACGGCGGAAAATCCGACAAGGGCGGCAAGGACGAGGAAGACGACGAGTAACGGGGAGACGCGATGGCCGTCAGCCTAGACGACGCGATCATCGCCCGCTTCACGCGGGACGGCCATCACTTCGAAGTACTCGTCGACCCGGACGGCGCGCTGGACGTACGCGAAGGCGACGACCTCAACCCGGACGAGCATTTGGCGACCTCCGAGGTCTTCAAGGACGCCAAGAAAGGAGACCACGCGGCCGACGAGACGATCGAGGAGGCGTTCGGCACCACGGACGTCGTGGAGGTCGCCACGAAGATCATCCGTGAAGGCGACATCCAGCTGACGACCGACCAGCGGCGCCGGATGCAGGCCGAGAAGCAGAAGCGGATCATCCAATACATCGTAAAGAACGCGTGGAACCCCCAGGCGAAGGCGCCCCACCCGCCGGACCGGATTGAACGGGCGCTTGAAGAAGCGAAGATCCACGTCGACCCGTTCAAATCGGTCGAGGAGCAGGCCCGCGACGCGTTGCAGGCGATCAAGCCGCTCATCCCGATCTCGATGGAGCACATCCGGATCGCGGTCCGCATCCCGCCCGAGCACACCGGCCACGCCTACGGTCAGGCGCGCAAGGTCGGCGACCTGGTCAAGGACGAGTGGCAGAGCGACGGCTCCTGGATCGGCGTCATCGAGATCCCTGCCGGGATGCAGGGAGACGTCTACGACATCTTGAACAAGGCGACGAAAGGCACCGTCGAGACGAAGATCCTCAAATGATGGATCTAGAAGTCGACGAGCCCGACCTCGAGTTCGCCCAGACCGAACGCCATCCACGCCACGCGCTGCACGCGCTCCAGAGCGACGCCCAACGCGGTGGCCGTCTGCTCGCAGGAGCGGGTGGCCCGCAGCGTGCGAAGGATCGGTTCGTGTTCCGAGGGTAGTGGCGGCATCCGATTCCCAGCCTGACTGACTGTGACCCTTGATTTGAGGATTCTGGTTTAATCCTTGAAGCCTCCGCCCGGTTGGCCCAAGGTGAGAAACACCCCACCACCCCCGGAAGGCTTAAAAGCAGACGCCGCTGATAGGCCGGCTCGAAGAGCGAACGAGACAAGTCGGGCGCGACCCCACGACGCATACCGTTTTTCGGGTCCGCGCCAGCTGCCGACGCAGCCGGCCTACCCGGCGCGTCCGTCGCACCCATCCGCGTGATACCATGTCACCATCGAAGAACAAAGGCTCCGACCTCGTCGTCCCCGGGGACGTCCTCGGCGACGCCAACGAGCAGAAGCCTGGAAACTACACGTACGCCAAGGACGGCAAGATCGTCGCCGCCCGCCTCGGAGTCCTCCGGGAGAACGGCAAGTTCCTGAACATCATCCCCATCTCGGGCGTCTACGACCCGCAGCCCGGCGACACGGTCGTCGGCATCGTCATGTCGGTCGGCCCGAGCAACTGGATCGTCGACATCAACGCGCCGTACCCGGCGCCGATGCACGTCAGCGAGACGCCGTGGGACGTCGAGTTCGGCGAGACGGCGGAGTACCTGCGTGCCGGCGACGCCCTCCTATGCAAGGTCCTGTTCGTCGACGAGAACCGTCGTGTCCAGGTCACCATGAAGGACTCGAACCTCAACAAGCTCGAGGGCGGCCAGGTCATCGAGGTGGCCCCCTCCAAGGTCGCCCGCGTCATCGGACGCGGCGGCAGCATGGTCAACCTCATCAAGAAATACACGGACGTCTGGACCTTCATCGGCCAGAACGGACGCATCTGGATCAACGGCGAGCCGGACATGATCCGTGCCGCCGTCGACACCATTCATCTCATCGCCCGCGAGGCGCACCAAGCGGGACTCACGACGATGGTCGAGGAGTTCCTGCAGGAAGCGACCGGCAAGACGGGCGACGAAGAACCACCCGCCGAAGAAGCGAAGGCGGAGGCGAACTGAATCATGGGCGGAAGCACCAACACGAAACTCATCAAGAAGGACGGCACGCGGCAAGACGGCCGCGGACCGAAGGACCTGCGTAAGGTCACGATCGAAGCGGGCGTCCTGCACCGGGCCAACGGCTCGGCCTACCTGGAATGGGGCGGCAACAAGGTGATGGCCGCGGTCTACGGGCCGCGCGAAGCCATCCCCCGCCACTCCCAAGAGGAACGCAAAGCCGTCGTCAAGTCCCGTTACAACATGGCGGCGTTCTCGGTCGACGACCGGAAGCGGCCGGGCCGCGACCGCCGGTCCACCGAGATCAGCAAAGTCGTCAGCGAGGCGTTCGAGAACGTCATCCTCACCGAGCAGTTCCCGCGCACGCAGATCGACATCAACATGGAGATCCTCGAGGCGGAGGCCGGCACCCGGTGCGCGGCCCTCACCGCGGCGTCGGTGGCCCTGGCGGACGCCGGCATCCCGATGCGCGGCCTGGTCAGCGCCTGCGCCTCCGGCAAGATCGGCGACCAGGTCGTCCTGGACCTGGGCAAGGAAGAGGACAACTTCGGGCAGGCGGACCTGCCGGTCGCCCTCAACCACCGGACCGGCGAGGTCGTCCTCCTGCAGATGGACGGGCACCTCACCCAGAAGGAGTTCGGCGAGGCGCTGGAACTGGCGCTCGACGGCTGCCGGGCCCTCTACGACATCCAACGCAACGCACTCACGACCCGATACCAAGACAACGGCGTCGGGGAGGAGGACGAGTAAATGCCGCAAGAAATCGCACTCTCGACCCTAAGCAAGGACTACCTCACGAAGCTCACCGCGGGCGGCAAACGCCCCGACGGCCGCGCCTTCGACGAGTTCCGCCCGGTCAAACTCAAGATCGGCCACATCGGCAAGGCCGAAGGGTCGTGCGAAGCCTGGTTGGGCCACACGCGCGTCTTGGCCGGCATCAAGATGAAGCCGAGCACGCCGTACCCGGACAAACCGAACCAGGGTACGATGATGACCAGCATCGAACTCAACCCGATGGCGGCCCCGAACTTCGAGTCTGGGTTCCCAGGCCCGGAGACCGTTGAGCTGTCGCGCGTCGTCGACCGTGGTGTCCGGGAATCCGGCGTCATCGACTTCGAGAAACTCTGCATCACCGAGGGAGAAGACGTGTGGCAGGTCTTCATCGACATCCACGTCCTCGACTTCGACGGCAACCTGTTCGACGCGTGCAGCATCGCCGCGCTCGGTGCGCTCCTGACGGCGAAACTCCCGAACATCCAGTATGAGAAGGGCAAGAAGGACACGCCGCTACCGGTCACCGAACCGCCGGTCAGCTGCACGACGGCGAAACTCGGGAAGAAACTGATGGCCGACCCGGGCCTCGAGGAAGAGCAGGTCATGGACGCGCGGCTCACCGTCGCCGTCGACAAGAAAGGCGACATCCGCGCGATGCAGAAGGGCGGCAACGGGTCGTTCAGCGTCGACGAGATCCGCGAAGCCATCAAGATGACCGAGAAGAACGCCAAGTCCCTCCGGGCGGTCCTCGAAGAGGCCGTCAAGAAGGGCGAGGCGTCCTCAGAGTAGAACCTACGGGAGCTGGATTATCATGGCGAAGCGGACGAAGAAGGTCGGCGCGACGGGCCGGTTCGGTCCCCGGTACGGGGTCCGCAGCCGTGTCCGGTTCCGCGACATCGAGCATCGGCAGAAGCGTCCCCACACGTGCCCCGGCTGCGGCCATCCGAAGGTGCACCGCGAGTCGACGGCGATCTGGGTGTGCCGCAAATGCAGCCTGAAGTTCACCGGCGGCGCGTACACACCGCGCACCGACGCGGCGTACGGCGTCGACAAGAGCCTCGCCGGCGTCCTCGAAAAGGTCCGCAGCGGAGAGACCGAGGCGGAACTGGACGAGGAGGAGATCGAGGAGCTCGACCTCCAGCCGCTGGCCGAGGCCGAGGAAGACGAAGAAGAGGAGGTACTGTAGATGGGATACAAGTGCGGCCGCTGCAAGCGACGCGTCGAGTTCGATGCGCAGAACATCGGGATCCGATGCCCGTACTGCGGCTCGAAGATCTTCTACAAGGAGCGGCCGACGGTCGCCAAGCGGATCACGGCCGAATGAGGCCGTCCGCGTCGCACGTCGCGACGTTCCGCATCCCCGTCGATACGCCCGAGACCGCCGACCGCATAGAGCGGGTGCTGGCCGTCGAGGCCGACGAGACGCCCGAACGGACCCGCGTGCGGGTGACGGCGGAGCACGACGAGGTCGTTGTGCACGTCGAGGCCGGAGACGCGCGGAGCCTGCGGGCCGCCACGAACAGCATCCTACGCTTGGCGGTCGTGGCCGCGGCCCTCGGGTCCGGCGAAACCTTCAAACCGTAGCCGTCCTTGGCTCGGCCCGATGGCCCAACCCGACCTGCCGCCGAAGATCCAGGAGCAGCTTGAGCAACTTCAGAAGCTGCAGAACCAGTTGGCGGTCGCCCAGCAGCAGCGGCAACAACTGGAATACCAGGTGAAGGAGTCGGAACGGGCGGTCGACGAGTTGAAACAGGTCGCCGACGACGCGCCCGTCTACCGGTCCGTCGGCGCCATCCTATTCAAGACGTCCGGCAAGAAGGACGTCCTGACGAAGCTCGAAGAGGAGAAGGAGAGCCTCGAGATCCGGTTGCGCGGGTTCCAGAAACAGGAGAGCCGGGTCAAGGAGCAGGCACAGGAGCTCCAATCGAAGCTTCAGGCCGCCTTGGCCAACACGCCGATGGGCCAGGGGCGCCAGTAGGCGCCTCGCGGTTTAGGCAAACGTAGACGCCGGAGTGTACACGCCGACGCCCAGCGTCGGACAAAAGGAATCGGGGAGAGAGGGGCACCCGGTCTGCTTAATCGGTCCGGCGGCGCAGCAATACCACGCCGACGACCGCGGCGACCGCGACGAGCGCGCCGATGCCTGGGCTACCGCCGCCCTCGTTGGGGTCGGCATTGTCCGTCTGACACTTGGGCTGCTCCGGGTCCTGATCGCACGGGACCTCCTCTTCGCCAGTGTCCGTGTGCGGGTAGGTGATGTTCAAGAAGGCCTGCCCGACGCTCGTCTGGGCGTTCGAAATCTGCGGCGTGCAGTCGGTGGAATCGCCGGACAAGCTCGGTTCTTCAACGTTGATGACGTACCGGTGAGTGTGGTTCGCCGGTGCGTCCTCCGTGTCCCACGCGAGGTTCGCCGTGGGGCCAGGCTGCGTGTCCGAGTACCCGTTGTTGTTGCCCATGGGAATCGTGAAGAGGACCGTCCGGTCGTCTTCGGACGTGAGGCTCATCCCGGCCCATTCCGGGTGGGTGACCGGTAGAACCTCAACCACGACCTGGGTCTCTTGGGCACAGACGAACTGGCCTTCGATACTGAGATCGACGACGAGCGCGAAGTCCTTCCGTCCGTCCTCTGGCAACTCCTCGAGCGCGTTGACCGCCGGTTCGAACCGGGGCGCCGCGTGGACCGAAATCGACGTCTGGGCCGCCGCGGGCAACGCGAGCAGGAGCGTCGCGACTACGAGGACGGCGGTGCCGGTGAGTAGCGTTCGTGTCATCATGTCCATCACACCTTCTGGGGGGTCTAGGCCGCAAAGAGCGGCCGGTCGTATTTAACGTGTATTGTAGCGTCGCTCAAAGAGAGGCCGATTCCCCTCCAGAAGCCCAACACCCCCTGCGCCCCAAGCGTATTTAGCTCTATCGCCGGTTGGCGGCATCATGCGTGTCCAAGACTCCGGCAAGGAGGACCTGACGGGTGCCCTGCTGGTCGTAGGGTTCCCCGGCCAGGGCCTGGTCGGCCCGATCGTCACCGCCTACGTCATCCAAGAGCTCGACATGTGGCCGGTCGCCGCGCTCGTCGACGACGCCTTCCCGCCGACCATGGCCGTCGACGGCGGCACGGCCCAAGCCCCCGTCCAGTTCTTTGCGAGCGCCGAGAAGTGCGGCCCCGACGGCAAGTGCGACAAACTCGTGGTCCTCAACATGCAGATCCCGTTGCCGCCCGAGCGGAGCCACGAAGCGGCCGACACGATCCTCCAATGGGCCGCGGAGCGCGGCATCTCGCACGTCGTCGGCGTCGAGGGCGTCGACGTCGAACAAGCCCCCGACGCGGACCAGGACGGCTCCGTGGTCTTCGGCGTGACCGGCGAGAACAAGATGCTCACCCTGGAAAAGCTGGGCGTCGACCCGCTTCCGGACGGCGTCGTCACCAGCCACGCCAGCGCCCTCATGCTGGCGGCCAAGGCCCATGACCTCGAGGCGGCGGCCCTCTACGCCTCGGCCGAGAAGAAACTCGACCAGGCCGC
Organism: uncultured Halobacteriales archaeon; assembly: GCA_964641035.1. Lineage (GTDB taxonomy): Archaea > Thermoplasmatota > E2 > JACPAO01 > JACPAO01 > CAZXJU01. The sequence goes on from CAZXJU010000001.1 coordinate 10,108, forward strand.
CGCGTCGCAGACGCTGCTCATCATCGACCCGATCGTCCCCAACCTGAACCTCAAATCCGAGGAGTTCCAGGAAAAGGTGGAGACGCACCGCGCCGAGCATGAGCGGCGCCAGAACGACCAGGCGCGCCAGCTCAAGGACATGAAGCGCGCCTACGAGATGATGTACCACTAAGCCGCGTCAACAGGCGAAGCAACCGATCTGTTCCGGTTGCGGCGTTTCGAGCGCCACGTCGTTCCCGATGTGCGGCAGCTCGAGGTACGTGTCTTCGCCGAACATGATGACGTAGTCGGCGCCCGTGGGCGCCGTCAGGTAGCCGCCGCCGTCGGCGGCGACGCGGATCCCGATCTGGCCGCCGGCCTCGATGACGGCGTCGACGGGGTGCAAGGGAAACTCGAGCTCGTAGAAGATGAGGGGGACCACCGGCTGCGGGTCCTCCAAGGCGGCCCGGTGCCGCAGGTTGAGCCCGCCCCACGTCAACTCGTTCCATTGGCCGTCGGCGGTCACGTTGTACAGTTCGACGATCACGTGTCCCTTCGGCTGGTCCGAGGAGACGATCAGATGCATGCGGGGCTCGCCGGCGATCCGGAAATCCTCGACGAGGACGTCGCTGGTGGCCCGGAACTCGGTGGGCGCCTCCTCGCCTCCGGGCGCGTCGGAATCACGGTACTCGTACGACCCGTCGAACGAAGCCTCCTCGGTCAACCGCTCGCCGTCGTAGAACAACCGGACGGCCTGGGTGCGGTCCGCGGGCCAGAAGTCCTCGTGGCGCCACAGGCCCGAATCGTCCTGCACCTGGACCAGCGGCTCGTCGAGGATGCCCGTGTCGACGTCCTTGAGCCAGTAGTCCAACCATTTGAGCATGGTGAGGTTCCAGTCGGCGCGCATCGGGTAGACGTGGCCCGTTCCGCCTTCGACCCACTGGTGCAGCCACGCCTTGACGACGACCCCCTGGTCGCGGAGGTCGGTGAGGAACGGCAGGATGTGGTCGGGTTTGACGTTCCAGTCCTGCAGCCCGTGCACGAAGAAGACGCTCACGTTGGATTCCACGTTGGGCGCCTGCGCCGAATAGTTGCGTTCGACCCAGTAGTCCGTGTAGTCGCCGGTGGCGCCGCTGCCGACGCCGTGCGCCTGGTTCTCCGGAAGCGTCACGCACGCGATGTCGTCGGCCAGCAAGGTCACGGCCTCCGGCAGGTCGTCGGCGCCGAACATCGTCGCCACGCCCACCAGCGCGTAATAGTACGTGTTGAAGATCGGGCCTTGGGTGTACGGCAGGCCGCCCTTGTAGTTGTACTTGTACAGCTCGCTGATGCCGCTGACCGGGAAGATCGTCTTGAGGCTCGGCGGCGCCTTGACAAGCGCGCCGTTGGGGATCGTCCCGTCATAGGACTTGCCGCCGGCGCCGACGTTGCCGTTGCTCCAGTCTTGGGCCGCGAAGTGTTCGACGACGTCGTACGCGTCCTGTTGTTCGATGGCGCCGCCCATGTTGAAGCAGCCTTCCGAGTAGCCGGTGCCGCGCGCCGAGGAAAGCACCACGGCGTAGCCGCGCGGCACGAAGTAGTCGGCCATGTAGAGGCTGTACGCGTCGCCGCCGGTCTCGGCCGCCGGGGCCAGGTTGCCGAAGTAGGGGCTGAAGTTGATGAAGACGGGCACCGGATCCTCCGTGTCGGGACGGAAGACCCAGTTGTCCAACAGTTTCCCGTCGAGACTGGATGCCACTTGCACGCGTTCGGCGATCACACCGTCGTACACCGGCTGCGAAAGGACCGGGTCGTCCTCCGAAACGATCGGATCAGTCGGCGCCGACGGCTCGTCGGGGGCGTCGCCGGCCGGGTCGCCGCCGAAGCAGCCGGCCAGGCCCGCGGCGAAGAGGACCACGAACGCTGAAAGGACACGGGCACGCTTCATCAAGGGGGTTGGCGGCGTGACGCCTTATAACGATGACGGCCCTGGGTCAGACGGCGACGACTTGGTCCTCGCGAAGGCCCACCGCCAGGAAGTCCTTCCGGTCGCGGGTCCAGAGGATGTCGGCCGGTCCGACGTGGCCGGCGATCATCGCGTCGCGATTCAATCGTTTCCAGGCAGTGTCATCCGTGATGCGGGGGACGAACCGCAGGGCGAATTCGCGAGTGAACGGCTCAACGCTGAGATTGAATCTCGCCAACGTCTCGTCCAGATGACGAAGCGAACGTCCGCTGCGCGCGTAATGGCGCGCTCGTTCCGCGTACGCGACCGCCGGGACGACGTGGTCTCCCGCTTGGCGCGCCAATCGTCCCAGCGCCCGAGGATTCCACAATATGTTGGTGTCAACCACAATTCGCATGGTCATCGCCCCTCCAAGTTAACCTGCCAGGATTTGTCGTCGGGGTCCTGGGGGCCGGGTACGAGTTCGGCTTCCCGGATGATCAAGTGGAGGTTTTTCCTCCGCCGGTGCATCTGGGACACCAGCCTCAGGCCTTCGCGAAGCACATCGCTCTCCGTCCGTCCCTGGTCCTCGGCCACCTCGGCGAGCCATTCGGCCTCCTCCGGCGTGAGACGCACACGCTTCGTGATGCTACGGGTGGCGTCGGAGGTTTTCTCGCCCACGCGCCCCACCATGGTGTAGTCCCATATTTCTGATTTGTGGCTACGAACTTCGGTGTTGGTGTCACTCACGGCGCACCCCTCCCGGCGCCGCCCGCCATCCGCGCCAACACGACCCGCAAAGCCTCGGACCCGTCGTCGGCCGACGCCAGCGCGTCGCCCGCTTCGGCCCGCAACCGCTCCCGCTCGGCATCCGAAAGCGCCTCCCGCGCGACCCCGGCCGCCGCGAGCACCGCCTCCTCCAACTCCGCAAGCCGCCCACCTCGGCTCCCAGCGCCGACGGCATCCAACCACGCCGCATCCGCCACGCCGTCGGCCGACCGCGTCCGCCGCGACCGGACGGCGCCGACCACCTTGCGCAACGCCGGCCGCAACGGCCCACGGCCGCGGATCGGTCCGCGGGACCGGGCGGCCGCCTCGGCGAACCGCGACCGGTTCGGGAAGACATACACCTGGTGCGCATCGGAGTGCGCCGCCGTCGTCGAGTTGCCCATCTTGGTCCCTCCTCACGCCCCGAACCGGTTCAGGCCGGTCTCCGGTTCGAACCTCCGACGGGTCGCCAACAGGTTGTGCGCGGCAAGACCCGCCACGTCATCGGACCGGACCCAGCGGCCCAACGGTGCGGAACGGACCGGCGCCGTCGCCTTGCGCCACCGCCCGGCCGCCGTCAACCAGTGGCCGTGGCGCGCCGCGACCACGTGCTGGAGGCCGGCCGCCGCCGTCGGACCACGGCGTCGCGACACGGGCGTCGAGGCCCCCAACAGGACCGGGACGACGCCGGCGCGCCGGCAGGCCGTGACGAAGGCCTCGAGCGGCGCCTCGTCGCCCTCGAGCCGCAGTTCCCGCGCGTAGAACGCGGCCTGGCGGACGCCCGCCTCGCCCAGGAGGTCGACCTGTTCGACGATCTCGCCGGCGGCCAACCCCTTGACGAGGGGCAGACAATGCAGCCCCAACCGGTCGAACGCGTCCAGGCTCTCATGCTGCGCGTAGACGAGGCGGCACAAGGCGCGGCCGCGTTCGGCCTCGGTCATGAAGCCATAGTAGGGCACGTCCATCGTGGTCGCGCCCGCGATCGGCAGCCGGCTCAGGGTCATCAAGCCGAGCGGGTCGTGGCGGGCGAACGCAGCCAGCGTGACGTCGCTGACGCAGAAACTGCCCCAGAGGCGCCACCGGTCGCTCAGGACCTCCAACCGGCGGCGCGTGGTGACCCGTGGCCGCCATGTGAGCGGCACGAACGCGTCGTCGGCGCGGCCGAGCACGGTCGGATAGCTGGTGGGACGGTCGGGTTCGAGCGTCGGGTGGTACGTGGGACGTAGCGGTACGTTCATGCGAGGACGGCTCCCGGTCCGCCTTGGGTGGACGTCCTCTATTGAATCGTCGGGGGGTTAAGTGAATCTGGTAATGGCGTTTGCAACTACGCCGATTCCGGCGGGTTGACGAGACCTGTCACGTGCACCATGCCGGTGTAGACGCCCTCGGTCCGGACTTCCCAGGAGCCGGCGACGGCCGCGGCGTCGATCACGGCGGGCGTCGGCGGGTTGTTGCAGTCCACAGTCCCGGCACCCCCTGCGGTGCCCGAACCGAACAGACTCTCTCGCGTCTCCTCCCCGTTGGGGTCGACGAAGACGATCTCCGAGTTTTCTTCGTAGCCGAGTGAATCCGACGGGCAATCGTGCTCGGCTTGGTAGGTGAGCCTGAGCCCGTTCGAGTCCGGCGGGACGTCGAAGTTCGCCGATTCTCCCGTCTGCTCAGGCGCCCGGGCGTAATCAAGGGTCTGGTTGAGGACCTCCTGCGGTTCCGGCGGCTCCTCCTCGGTCTCGTTGTCCCCGTCGCCGCCCATTCCGCCGCCCGTGGTGCCGGTGGGCGTGGGGGACGTCGTTTGGTCGCCGTCCGTCCCGCCGCACCCGGCAAGCAGGAACGCCAACACGAGTACGACGACGGCTCGGCCCAAGGATTCCACTGTTTCCACGCCCCCTGTTGTGCTCGTTACGCGTCCGGGATGCTCGACACTTCGAGCGAGCCGTGCTCGCCGTAGAAGAGCGTGATGTAGTGCGTCATCCGTTGCTGGAAGACGATGACGGGTCCAGATCCGGCCGATGGGGGGCTCGTGGATGGCGGGTCGCCGCCGGGGAAGGTCATCGAAGCGAGCGGAAGCGGGTCCTCTTCGACGTCCTCGGCGAAATCCTCCATATCGTCGATGTAGGCGCGGGCAGGGCTCTCGCTGTTCTGGCCGGCCCACGATTCCTCGTTGCTGCAAAACGGATCGCAGACGGGCTTGTACTGGATTGAAGTCAGGAGCTTCTTCGCGGTCAAGGCCGTGTTCTGTTCCCAGACGACCTCTTGGAGGATGCCCATGAAGTGCGCCTTGTCTGCCTCGAAGAAGAACCGCGGTTTGTGTTCGTCCCATACGCAAGCATGGAGGTTACCCCACGTGACTACCAAGGGGATGTACGCGCCGCAGGCGAAGTAACCGTCGCCGATCAGGAGCTCCGTGTACGCCTCCGTGAGGACGCGGACCTGCTGCAAGGTGAACTGGACGTCCGCCGTCTGGCCTGCCTGCACGCTGACCTTCTTGACGGCGCTATCGAACCCGAGCTTCTGGACCGCCAGCGAATAGCTGCCGGGCGCCAATCCTGTGAACTTGAAGTTGCCGACATCGTCCGTGACGGCCGACACACCTTCTTCGTCCAACAAGGCGACCTGGACGCCGGCGACCGGCGTCAGCGAATCGTCCACGACGACCCCGACAATCGTTCCGGTATCGTCGCCTGCGACGTCTCCTGGTCCGGAGGCGGCGTCGGCCGGGTCGCCGGCCTGGTCCCCCACACAACCAGAGAGCGCCACGGCCACCATCAAGGCTCCCGCCAACACTGCATTCATTCGGAGCATGGTACTCGTACCGTGCTACGAGGCGACATCGGGGTATTTACTCTTTTTGTCCGTTTCTTTGCGGTCCGGTTCGACGTGGACGCCGCAATCCTTATCAGCGTGGCCGCGCCGCCTGTCCCGATGACCGCCAACTCCCTGCGGGCGCGCAACCTCACGCTGCCGCTCGTCCTCGTCGCCGCCTTGCTGACCACTGGCCCGGCCGCCGCGACCGGCCACGGCGACATGCCGGCTCCGTCGCCTGATTACAACACGCTATTCGCCCATTTCGACGAAGATTCCGAAGCGTGGTTCCTCGGGACGATTACGGGTGAGAACGTAGGCTATCAGGGAGGCAGGGGAACAAGCGGCGCCGGGCAGGGGTACACGTGGACCGTCCCGCTCGAGGCTCCGCTTGCCGGCGACCTCGTCCTCGACCCCGACCAGAACATCGAGATCTTCGCATACATCGGTCGCACCGGCGACGGCGGCGTAGGACGCGTCACCGTCGAGACCACCTTCTCCGTGGGCGAAACGGTCATCGCATCCGGTAGCGGCCAGACGATCCTCTACCAGCACGAATACCAGGAGATCCAGTGGTCTGTGGCGCCGCAAGTCGACCGCATCCCGGCCGACGCCGGCGACGTCGTGTGGACCATCAGCGTGACCGACGGGATCCGGAACGGCATCTTCCTGCGGATCAACGATCCCGACGGCGTCGGCGCCAGCCGCGTCGAACTTCCCATCACGGCGGTCGAGGCGTCCGGCAACGTGGAGCCCGTCTTCGAGGACCTGGTCGGCGACGACGTCGACCTCACCTTGTCCTTCCCCGAATCGACGGACGCCGTCCACCAGTTCAATTGGACCGCCTCCGGCGACGCCTACGACATTGAATACGCCGCCACGGTCGACAATGGCAGCGTCGCCGTCCGCGTCGACGCCAACGGCGTCATCATGCTCAACGAGACGTACGATGCGGACGTCTCCGGCTCCATCGAAGGCGCCGAGGTCACCGGCGACGTCACCATCCGGCTGACGCTCGCCAGCTTCCAAGGCGACGTGACGCTCCGGATGGTGCCTCCACCGCCGGAGCCGGAGCCCAGCCCGGAACCGGACACCGCCACCGGCAATGAGACGGCGGGACCCGCCGGAGGCAACCAGACGGACGGCGAGGAGGGCGGCTTTCTGCCCGGCTTCGGACCCGTGGCCGCCGCCTTGGGTGTCGTCGCAGCCGCCGTCGTGGCGCGCCGCCGGCGCGCTTAAGCGTCCACCGTCGGTCGGCCCAGTCGGAGGTCGCGGAGGAACGGCGCGTACGCGCGCGCCGCCTCGAGGACCTCGCCGCGGAACCGGGCCACGAGCAGCCCTTCGCCGGTCGGGCCCAACGACTCGAGTATTTCGCCGTACGGGTCCACGAGCCGGCTCATGCCGTTGTGTGGGTTCTCGGGCCGGCCGCCGACCTGGTTCGCGGCGGTCACGTAGCATCCGTTCTCCAGCGCACGCGTGCGTGTCGAGAGGTCCCAGCCGGTGGGCGAGTAGAACGCGGACGGGACGAGGAACATCTCGCACCCGTCGAGGGCGAGCCGCCGGCAGACCTCCGGGAATTCCACGTCGTAGCAGACCACGCCGCCGACGCGGGCCCACGGCGTCTCGATCGGCACGACGGACTCGCCGGGCGTCACGGTCCGCGCCTCGTCGGCCCACAGGTGGATCTTGTCCTGCGTGCCCGCGACCTTGCCGGCGTCGTCCCACAGAGTGAACGTGTTGTGGTACCGCTCGCGTCGACGAGTCAGGAGGCTGGTCGCGATCCAAAGGCCGGTGTCTCGCGCGATCTCGCCGACGCGCCCGACGAGGTCGCCATCGGGCGCGACCGCAAGGCGCGTCGTCTCCGGGTGCCAGCCGGTGAGGAACATCTCTGGCACCACGAGGATTTCGGCGTCCTCGGTGGCCGCCGTCTCGGCGGCGCGCCGCACGGATCTGAGGTTCGCCTCGACGTCGCCGGCAGCCGGTTCGGCTTGCCATGCGGCGACCGTCACGTCCTTCATCCGGTCGCGTCACGCAGGCCGGCTCAATAGCCCTTGCGGCCGACGGCGGCGGCCGCCAGGAACGCGACGCCCAGAGCCGCGGCCAGCCACGTGCTGGTCGGCGCCGGGCTGTTGCCGCCGGCCGTGTCGTTGCCGGCGGCCCCGATCGCGTCCGTGCCATTGCCGAAGGCGTCCTCTTCCGGCGGCGGCTCCGGCGCGAGGACGGTGAAGTTGGCGGTGGCCGACGACTGCGGGAGTTGCCCCATGGCCTGGCAGCCCTGCGGTAGCTGCTCGGAGAACGTCGCCGTCAGGGCCACGTCGTTGGGGCCGGGCGGCGTGCCCTCGCCCACCAAGACGGTCACCATGGCGTCCGCAGACTGATTGTACGGGGCGTCGCCGCCGCCCACGTTCTGATGCGTCCCGCTGACGGTGTAATTCAACTGGGTCGGTTCCACCGACACCGCGAGCCCATCCGAGGCGCCGGTCTCGTTTCCGGCGCCGCCGGACGCGCCGCCGGCCCCGGCGTCCTCCGACCCACCGCTGACCACCAGGTCGACGACGAGTTGGGATTCCTGGTTGCACGTGAAGTTGGACGCCTCCAAGTACACGGTGGCCGGCCGCGTCAACTCCATCCCCGGGGCGGCCTCCTCGGGGGTCGTGGTCATTTCGATCGAGACTTTGGCGTGCGGATTGGCTTGGGCGGTCGCCGTCGGCAGCAACGCGATCGCCATCGTGACGGCCGCCAGGGCCGCGGTCAGCTTCAGTATCGTGGTCATGCGCAGAGGAGAGCGCATGCGGGTTTGAAGAACCCTAGCCGTATCCGTTTATATGGCGTTGGTACAGGAATTGCATGCAAAAACGCGCGGACGCGACCCCCGTCACGGGGGGTCGCTGCGGCCTTTGCGGCGTGCGAGGATGGCGACCGCGACGAGGCCGGCCACCGCGGACGCGGCACCCAGGCCGGGGCTGTCGCCCTCGTCGGTCTGGTTGCCGGTCGTGTCGGTCGGCGTCGGGGAGGCCTCCGGTTCGTCCGGTTCGATCTCCGGCGTGGTGAGCGTGTACGCCGAGGTGGCGGAGGCCGCAGGCAGGTCGCCGGTGGCGGCGCATGCCTCCGGCAGCTGGGCCGAGAAGTCGGCCGTCACGTCGACGGTGTGGTTCGTCAAGGAAGGCGCCGAGGGTCCGACCTCGACGGTGAGCGTCGCGTCGCCGGTCTGGTTGACGGCCTCACCGTCGGTGGCGGCGTGGGCGCCGGAGCCGACCGTGAAGTTGAGTTCGGCCGGCTCGACGCTCACGTTGATCCCGTCGACGGAGCCGGCGGGCTCGGTGAACCCGATGGTGACCACGAAGACGGCCTCTTCGCTGCAGGTGAAGTTCGCGGCGGTCCAGGTCACGGTGGCGGGGACGGCGCGCTCCTGGCCGACGCCGACCGTATCGGGGCCGGCGGCCATGTTCAGGTAGACGTTGGCGGTCGGGTCGGCCACCTGCGCGGTGGCCGAGGGTACCGCGAGCAGGCCCACCAGGACGGCGGCGGACGCGGCAAGGGTCCTCTTCGGTGTCGACATCGTAGCCATGAACCGTCGCCTCGCCCTTGTAATCTCGGGTCGGGTCGACTAAACGGGTGGCGTGGGCCGGGGGGCCAGGGCCGCCTGGGCGTCCCGCCATCCTTGCTCGATGGCGGCCAGGATGCGCCGCCGGCTCGTCGTCCACCGACGCACCGAAAGGTCGCCCGGCGGACGCACGGCCCGGACGGTCACGCCGTCCGGCGGATTCTGGACCAATTCGAGTTGTTGTCCGTACCGGCGGTGCCGATGCCGCAACGCCTCGCGCAGGCCAGGGAACGGCCGTGTGGCCAGCCACGCGCCGACCGGGCCGGTCGGGGTTCGTATCCCAGCGGCCGTGTCATCACCACGGTGATCTCCTCGGCCCCGGCTTCGACAGCACGATGCACTGGCAGCTGGTCGATGACGCCGCCATCGACGTACCGGCGGTCGTCGATGCGGGTGGCGCGGGTGACGGCGCCCGGAAGGCTCATCGCCGCGCGCAGGACCGGGAACGGGTCGCGTCGGCTGAGGTCGAAATAGCGGAGGCTGCCGTCGGAGACGTCGGTCGCCGGTACGTGGAGCGGCACGCCGGCGTCGTGCAACGCCTCGACGTCGAGCGGGACGCGCCGTCGGAACACTTCGTCGACCAGGTAGTCCAGGTCGAGCGCGTCGCGTCCGCGGAGCAGTCGCAATGGTTTGACGAGGCGGCGGCCGTGCAGGTGGTCTTGCCAGATGGAGAGGCCGTCGCGTTGGCCGGCCAGGGCGTAGGCGGAGGTGGCGGAGCCGCTGGAGGTGGCCCAGACGGCGTCGTAGCGGCGGTCCTCGTCGAAAAGCAGCCGGCCGACGGCGCCGGCGGCGTAGCTTCCGCGCATGCCGCCGCCTTCGACGACGAGGGCGGTGCGCGGCGTCTCGACCATCGAGGCGCACGCAGGCACCCCGGCATATAACTACTTGTGGAAACTTGTGTGTCCCACTACGTGGGCGGGGTGGTCGGGTGTCCGCCCAACCGTTTTGAAGTCCCGGGGCATGATGGGTACCGATGGCGGAGGAGGAAGTCGAGGCCGGCAAGCAGGCGCCAATCCCCGGCTGGGCGCCCCAGATCCTGAAGAGGGCGCTGCGCGACTACCGGTACGCCGCCTTCGTGGCCCAAGGCAGCGACGACGAGCACCTGCGCATCGATGTACGTCGCGGCGCCGAATGGATCGGCCACGTAACGATCGAACATTGGATCGTCGAAGACGACGGGCGCGAACGCCACGACATCCGCATCGTCTTCCATGGGATCGACAAAGACCTCGAGAAGCGCTTCACGCCGCATTCCCTTCGGCAGATGGAGGAGTTCGCACCGGCCGTGGCCGGCGAGATCTGCCGCTACGGCATGTCCCGCGATTCGTCCTGGTGCGACGAGTGCAGCCAGGAGGAACGCCACAAGGAGGGCCGCTTCGAGCCGCCACGTGGGCCGCAACTCGAAGAGCAGGAAGGCAAACGGCGGTATCTCGGCGACGATCTGTGACGTCGTCACCGGTCCTTGACCGGGACCACGAACTTGAGGCCAGACCAATCCTCGTCGACGGCGCACACCTTGACGTCCACAAGCCCCTGGGCGAGCCCCCATCGGCGGACGTCGTCGCCGGTGACGTCCTCCCAAAGCGGGCTGGACTTCTTCGGCCATGACACCCAGAGCATGCCGTGGGCCCGAAGCCGGTCGCGCGCCGCGGGAAGCCGACGGTCCAGGTCGGCCGCACGGCGGACGAACACCTGGAGGAAGTCGAAATCGCCGACCAGGCGCCTCTTCAAGTCGACGTCCGCAGGCAGCGGGCCCAGCGTCCGGTCGTACCCGTCGGGCGCGTCGACGAAGATCGCGCGTTGCCCGGCCTTGAGCCCGAGTTTCTTGCGAAGCGGTGTGCCCGAGTATCCGGCGGCCATGGCGCCCGCACGGGGACGCCCTCGTTTAGCTCCATCGCCTTTTTCAGTTTGCACCACCGTCCGGGGCCACGATGGCCGAGACCGACGGGTTCGAACTCATCACGCGGCACCTGTGCCTGATCAAGGACACCGGCCACGCCGGCGTCCTCTGGGGCGGCAACATGATGGCGTGGGTCGACGAGGCCGGCGCCATGTACGCCGGCATCAAGACGAAGAACGACTACATGGTGACCAAGGCGTTCACGGAGATCGACTTCAAAAGGCAGGTCCGCCCCGGCGACCTGGTGGAGTTCTGGGGCCGCGTCGAGAAATGGGGATCCACGAGCCTGCACGTCGAACTGAAGGTGATGGCCGGCCGACACGGAAGCAACCAACGTCACGAGGTCCTCGACGTCACCGGCGTGTTCGTGGCCCTCGGCCGCGACGGAAAGAAAACGAAGGTGCTGCCGGCCGATACGTGAAAAAACCCACTTTCAGCCAACCCCCCGAAACCAACGTAGACCCCCAAGCGCCTAGCACGTCCGTGCCCCCAAGCCGCATCGTCCAGAGTCACCCTGAGCGGTTGGAAGACCTGTCCGGCGTCGGCCGTACCCTCGCAGACCGGATCCGCGCGGCCTACGGTTCCGACCAGGCGTTCTTCGACGCGTGCGACGCGCTGGACCTCGAACCGTTGTTCTCGGTCGACGGCCTGAGTGAACGCCGCGCCTTCGAGTTGGCCGGGCGCGTACGCTCCGGCCGCGAACCCCCGCTGGCCGCCGACGGCCGCGCCGATGCAATACGCCGGCGGCTCCAAGACCTCCTGGCAGGCTACGCCCGCACCGATTACGGGCGGCACTCCCTTCGGCTCCTTCCGGTCCTACGCGACGCCGACCGGATCGCGGAGCAAGCCGACCGCGTGATGCGGGCGCGCGCGACCGTCGAGTCACTGGACCGGGACGCGGTCGGCCGGCACCTCGGGCGGCTCGCCCCGCTCAAGGACGGAGGCCGGCCCGCTGGTCTGAACCGGATGGTGGTGTGCGACGACGAGGAGGCCGAGTTCCGCCTGCGGGAGGCCGGCGTCGACCGGTGGTGCCGCATCGCCTCCGGCCGCGCCGCCGTGGCGTACCTCGACGACTACGAGCTCGTGGTCTACGCCCGCTCCGACGGATCCCTCGGTGTCGACACGGCCGCCAACGTCGTCACGGTGCCGCTGGCCGACGCGCCGGACGCCGCGGTCCCCGAACGCGACGTCGCGTTCGTCAAGGCGAACCGGACGGCGCTCGAGGCCATGGCGGAGCTAGCCCGGCTGACGGACCAGGCATCGGTGGCCCCCCGGATCCTCGAATCCATCGACGAGGCGGCGTCGACCCGCCGGGTGGACGTGCGGAAGGCGGCCGAGGAGGCGCTTGCCAAGGCCGAGGAGGTGTTCGAGACGCGCGTTGAGGAGTTGAGCCTGAACGGCAACGAGGTCCTCGACCTGTTGGCTCGCGGCACCCCGGCGAGTCTCCAGTCGGTGCGCCGCGACGCCGTGGCGGCCGGACGGGCGCACTTCGAGTCCGCCCTCGGGTGTCCGGCGGACCCGTTCGCCCCTGGGCTTCCGGTACAGATCGACGACGAGGAGGTCCTACGATTGGAACGCGAGGTCGCCGGCCGCCGCGCCGCCCAGGCGTTCGAGTCGGCGCAAGCGGCGGCCCGCGTCGTGCACGAGAACCGCGACGCCGTGCGTGAGGAGTTGCGGTCCTGGTTCCGGTTCGACGTCGACTTCGCGCTCGGTTCCTACGCCGCCGACTTCGATGCCCATCCCGCGCGTACGGGGCCCGCGTTCCGCTTCCAAGGCGGCGCCAACGTCGAGGTGGCGCGCAGGGCCGATGTCCAACGGATCGATTACGACGTCGGTGGCGACCACCGGTTGGCCGTGTTGACCGGCGCCAACAGCGGCGGCAAGACGACGCTCTTGGAGCAGTGCGCCCAGTTCACCATCCTGCACCACTGGGGGCTGCCCGTGCCGGCGGCGGAGGCAACGGTCCCGATCTTGGACCGGGTGCTCCTGTTCGCCGGCGGCCGCAGCCTCGACGCGGGCGCCTTCGAATCGTTCCTCGGCGGTTTGTTCCCGGCGCTCGTGGAACCGGGCCGCAAGCTCATCCTGTTGGATGAGGTGGAGAGCGTGACGGAGTTGGAGGCCGCGGGCCGGATCCTCGGCGTGTTCCTCGAACAGGTGGCGCAGACGGATTCGCTTTGCGTGTTGGTGACGCACCTGCCGGACGAGGTGCTCAAGCATGCGCGGGTCGCGGTGCGCGTCGACGGGATCGACGCCGTCGGTCTCGATGACGACTTCAACCTGCTCGTGGACCGGCAGCCGAAGACGGACCACCGGGCCCGGTCGACGCCGGAGTTGATCCTGCGGCGCGTGCATGCGCGCAGCGAGGGCGCCTTGAAGGACGTGTATGGGCGCGTGCTTGCGCGGTGGTCGTAGACGGTCGGCCTACGGGTCGGCAGGGACCGCCGTCGTGACGGAGAACGGTACGCTCATCGCGTCGGTCGCGAAGACGACCCGGCCGTCGACCATGGTGAGGGCGACCCGCGTGTCGGCGATCTCGTCGGCCGGAATCTCGAACAGGTTGCGGTCCAGGATTACGAGGTCCGCCAGTTTGCCGGGGGTGATGCTGCCCAGTTCGTGGTCCCGGTGCTCCAGGTACGCGGCGTTGATCGTGATCATCCGCAGCGCCGTGTCAAGGGCGAGCGCCTGCGCGGGCATGAACCCGCCGGCCGGTTCGCCGTTCAGGTCGACGCGGGTCACCGCGCGTTCGATGCCCCATAGCGGCACAATGACCTCGATCGGGTAGTCGCTGGATCCGCCGACGACGAGGCCGCGGTCGACCATCGTCTGCCACGCGTAGGCGTGTTCGAGGCGTTCGGCGCCGAGCGCCTGTTCGGCCCACGCGCTGTCGCTGGTGGCGAAGCTGAGTTGGATGCTGGGCACCAGGCCGAGGCCGACCATGCGGTCCATCAAGTCCGGTTGCACCAGTTGGACGTGCTCCAGGCTGAAGCGCGGGTCCTCGCAGACGGTGTGGTCGGCGCCGGCGCAGCCTTCGCCCGACGCCTTCTCGTAAGCCGACAAGAGCATCTCGGTGGCACGGTCGCCGATCGTGTGGGCAGTGAGCTTGAGGCCGGCCTGGTGGGCCCGCAACACGAAGTCGTCGACCTCTTCCTGCGTGTAGAACGCGAACCCTTGGTGGGGTCGGTCGTTGTAGAGGTCGCGCATGGCGGCGGTCCGGGGTCCGAGCCATCCGTCCGAGTAGATCTTCAGGCCGAGCAGGCGGACGAACTCGTCGCCGTCGCCGGTCACGTTGCCGGCCGCCACGACGCGTTCGAGGTCCTCCGGGAAGATGTAATAGTTGAAACGCAGCGTGAGGTCGCCCTCGTCGTGGAGCCGCTGCATGACGCCGACCGCCTCGGGGCTGGTGCCGGCTTCGACGGTGGACGTCAGGCCGTATTGTGCGGCCGTCGCCAAGCCCATGCGCAGGATGTCGGCGGCGGTCGCGTCGTCGTTGACGTGGTCGGGTCCGCCGAAGAAGAGGTCGTTGGCCGCCAGGCGCCCGTCGACGTGCGCCACGCCGTCCTCGACCAGGTGCTCCTCCAGCCCGTGCAAGGCCCGTGGCGGCGCCGGCAGTTTGCCGTCCTCCACGCGGTCTTGGTTGTGGCCGGCCCACGTGCCGACGTGGCCGGCCGCGGTCTGCTGTTGGGCGATGGTGCCGGCCACCGGGTCCCAGCCGGGCGGCCACGGGGCGTACGGGTTGCCGTCGCCTTGGTAGGCGCGCCCGACCTCCAGGAAGTGGTTGTGGGTGTCGTGGAACCCGGGCGCGACGAGCCGGCCTGCGAGGTCCAATTCATACGGCATCGGGCCTAGATCCGCGGCGCGCACCTCGTCTAGGTCGCCGACGGCGACGATCCGGTCGTCGACGATGCCGACGGCGGTCGCCCACGGCGTTTCGTCGTCGGCGGTCCAGATCGTCCCGTTGAAGAGGACGAGTCCGGTCGCCTCGGCCCACGTGTCGGCGGCCGTCGGTGCCGACGGTCCGGTCAGGCAGCCTCCCAACGCGACGCCCATCATGAGGGCCGCCGCCAGGAGTCCTAGCAAGCGCATACGCCGCCAGGCACCCTGCGGCTTGAAAAGCGTATCGCCCATTGGGCGCGTGCATGCGGGTCGTGGTGCTGGGAGCCGGCGCGTGGGGCGCATCCGCCGCCCTGCATGCGTGCCGGGCCGGCCACGACGTGACGCTCGTCGACGCGACGGGTGCGGCCGCCGGGACGTCTGGGCTCGGTGCGGGGTTGTTCTCGCTCGCGCTCCTAGGCGACCTGGACCGCCGCATGGTCCAGGCGTCGCTGCGGGCGTTCGACCGGATCGGTGCGGACGCGCCGGTCGTCCAGGTGGCTCGTCCGGGCAGCCATCACCTGGCGGGCGCTGGCGAGGCGGCCGCCGCCATGAAGGCGATCGGCCAGGCGGTCGGTGGACTCGGCGAGCCGGTCGAACGATGGACGGGCGCCACGTGGGCCGAGCGGATGGGGCAGCGCGGCGTCGAGGTGGACGCCGACGGCGTCGACGCGGCGCTCAGCGTCCCGTCGGACGGATGGGTCGACGCGGGGACGCTTACGCGGCGCCTGGCCGACGAGACGCTTCGTGCCGGTGGCCGCCTCTTGTTCGGGTCGGCGGCGAGGCACCTCTTGTTGGACGATTCGACCGATTTCCCCGCGGTCGGCGGCGTACGGCTGGACGACGCACGACGGTTGGAGGCCGACCGTGTCGTCGTCGCGTTGGGGGCGTGGACGCGCCCGTTCCTCGAGCAGCAGGGCTTGCCGCTGCCGACGCTGGCGTACCGGACCCATGCGGCGCTGCTCCGGCCGGCCCGGGCCTTGGACGTGCCGATCCTCCACGACGCACCGCATCACTACTACCTGCGTCCGGCACCAGACGGCCGTGTGCTGGTGGGCGACGGCACCGTACTGGAGCCGACGGAGCCGGCGGGCTTCGCGACGACGTCCGACCCGGGCGTCGTCGAAGGGATCGTGGCACGGGCCGCGCGCCGCATCCCCGGGTTGGCGGACGCCACGGTCGAACGGTCCTGGCGCGGCGTCTTGACCGCGGTGCCGGACCGGGCGCCGCTGGTGGGCGAACACCCGGAGGCCGACGGACTCCTGGTGTTGACCGGAGGCAACGGCTTCGGCTTGATGCGTAGCTGGGCGCTTGGGGAGTTGGCCGCCTGCCTTCTGGGGGACGCGGACCCGCCGGCGTGGGCCCCGGGCGACGTGTTCGAGCAGGTGGACCCTGGGCGGTTCTGGCCCGACCCTCCCGAGACGTTCGCGATCCGGGAAGGGTTCACGCTGACGCCGTGAGCACCCACGTTATATGTGTCCCGTCCGTTTTCCGGTTGCCATGCTCGTCGACTGCCACGTGCATCTGAACAACTACCACGAAGGCCATAAGCATCCGACGCAGGAGAACTGCCGGGAGCTGTTTGCAAAGATGGACGAGCGGGAGGTCGACCACGCCGTCGTCATCACCTCCTACAAGGTCAGCGACGACCGGCCGAGCGTCGAGAATGTGTTGGAGGTCGTCCGGGACAACCCGCGCACGAGCGTCGTGGAGGGGTTGCGGTGGCGCGGCGCCAAGCGGGAGGACCGGACCGACCTGTTCGCACTGGAGGAACGCGTCCACCAGGGCCTCGTCAAGGGCATCAAACTCTACCCCGGGTACGAGAAGTATGCAATCAACGACCCGAGCCTGGAATCCGTCTTCCAGATGGCCGCCAAACACGACCTGCCGGTCATGATCCACACGGGCGACACGTTCAGCAAAAACGCGAAGCTCCGCCACGCGCACCCGTTGCTGGTCGACGACGTGGCCGTCGACTACCCCGACGTCACCTTCGTCATGTGCCACCTGGGGAACCCGTGGTTCCGCGACGCGGCCGAAGTGCTCTACAAGAACGACAACGTGTTGGGCGACATCAGCGGGCTGACGCTGGGAGAGTTCTCGATGGATTTCGAGAAGTACATCCTGGGCCAGGTGCGGGAGATGATCCATTTCATGGGCGACCCGTCGACGCAGATCCTCTACGGAAGCGACTGGCCGCTGGTCCGCATGGCGCCGTACATCGACTTCCTCGACCGGCTGGAGGTCAACGAGGAGCAGAAGGAGGCGATTCGCTGGAAGACGGCGGCGCGACTGTTCGACATCGACGTCGAAGCCAGTCGTCGTGCCCGGCTCGAAACGGCCAAGGCGGCACAATGAGCCGCGTGCCGTGGCCACCCTCTGCGCGTGTGACCGGGTGGGCGTCGACCCGGTCATGATGAACGGGTTTCCTCGGTGAAACGCCGGGGTATTTTACGAAGGGCCGCCCATTCTCCTACATCATGGACGCGTGCTGCGGGACGTGCGAACGCCCGCGACAGGAAGAACGGCCCGCACCGGAGCCGCCCGACGGTCTCAAGGAGCGCGAGTTCCGGGTGCTGGTCGAACTGGCGCGCGGCGATGACGTCCAAGTCGGATTCCAAGGCCTCAAGCGGCGACTCGGGGTCCACCAGGAGACGTTGCGGCGGACCCTCAAACACCTCGGCCGGATGGGGTTCGTCAGCAAGCGCGAGCACGGCTACGGCCTGACCGACAAGGCCCACGACTTCCTGCGCGGCGTCGACCTGCCCGCCCAACGCCGCACCGGCGTCCCCGTGGCGAACCTCCTGCTTCCGAC
>CAZXJU010000001.1:27866-39256 GCA_964641035.1 uncultured Halobacteriales archaeon
TACCCCGTCGGCATAAGGCGGCCGCGTTCTAGGGGTACCCGTGGCGCGTCACGCGCCGCAGGAGACCAAAAACCAATGGGATACGCAACCTGTTGCGGGCCATGGTCCGCCGGCGTCGTCCGGCGGTACTGGACCCGCGAAGAACGCGCGCAACGGCTCGAGGAGTACGCCGCGAGCCTGGAGAACGAACTGAAGGCGGTGAGAGAACGGGTCGAGACGCTCCGGGCCGAGGATTGACCGGCGGCCCCGGCGAACCGGCCTCGCCGCACGTGCCGGTCCATCCGGGACCGCCGAACGTGCCGGCACCGTAGCGGCGTCTCGGCCTCTTCCCCTCTCACACGTACTTCTCTTTGTGCACCTGTCTCGGGTCGAGGTTCTGTTCCTCGATGAGCATCTGATTGATGTCGTCCACCATCCGCTTGATTCCGCAGACGTACGCGTGGAAATCGTCGCGGTGGAGGAAGTACTTCGTGAACGGCTCCTGGATCCAGCCGCGTTCGCCCGTCCAGTCCATCCCCTCGCGCGTGCAGCTGGGCACGTAATGGAAGTGGTCGATCATCTCGTCGCGCCCGGACCACTCGTCATGGTACGGCAGGTTCTTGCGGGTGGCGGACCCGAGGAACAACCAGGTCTCCCGCCGGTCGTCCTCTTTGATCATCTGCCGGATCATGGAACGGATCGGCGCCACGCCGGTGCCGGTGGCCAGCCCGACGTACGCCACGTCCCCCGGCGTCTTGCGGACGAAGCCGCCCAACGCCCGGCTGACCTCCACCTTGTCGCCCGGCTCCAGCCCATAGATGTACGTCGAGAGTTTCCCGCCCTCGACCTTCTTCACGCACAGGTCCAGCCGGTCCTCCTCGTAGGGTGCCGACGCGATCGAGTACGGTTTCTTCGCATCCGCGCCGGGCAGGAACACGTACAGGAACTGGCCGGCCTGGAATTCGTACTTGGCGCCGCCCGGCCGACTCAACCGGGTCAATACGAGGTCGTCGCTGGGGCGGTCGACCTTTTCCACGGTGGCCGTGAACCGCTCGAGGCCCTTCTTCTTCGGCTTCGTCTTCGCTTCGCCGGGTGCCACGCGGTCCCGCCCATGGACCGGTTCGTTTTTTAGGGGTTCGCCCCTCGCGTCGACCACGTGAAGCGGCCCGTTTATGTAGACGGGGCCAACTAAGCGGACGCTTCGTCCCGAGAGGATTGGAAATATGGATACGATTGTACGGGTCGGCGGCGCCGCCGGCGACGGCGTGGCGAGCACCGGCGAGGTCGTCGCACGTTGCTTCAGCCGCCTTGGATTTCACGTCAACGCATACAACAGCTACCAGAGCGTCATCCGCGGCGGTCACGTCTGGTACAACGCGCGCGCCTCCGACGAACCGATCGGCAGCATCGGCGACGCCGTCGACGCCTTGGTGGCCATCGACCGGCAGACGGCGGAGGTCCATGCGCCGCTCCTGCGCAAAGGCGGCGTCATCGTCCACGACGAGGACAACTTCGACCTGAGCGACTTCGACTTGCCCGACGACGCGTCGCAACTCGCGATTCCGGCCAACGAGGCCGCCAAGGAGATCGGCTCGCCGCTGATGGCGAACATGGTCGCCGTCGGCGCGGTCGCCCACGTCGTCGGACTCGACAACGACGTGCTTGAGGCCGTCGTCCGCGAGCAGTTCGGCCACAAAGGCGAGAAGATGATCGAGATGAACTTCCAGGCCCTCGCCAAGGGCCGCGAGTTCGCCAAGGACCTCGAACCCATCCGCACGATGGACCGGCGCGGCGACGCCATGCCGCTGGTCGCCGGCAACGAGGCGCTGGCGTTGGGGTCGATGGCCGCCGGCCTCGGCTACTACGCCGCCTACCCGATGACGCCGGCGAGCACGATCCTGCATTACCTGGCGAAGGTCGGGCCGGGCCAAGGCGTCGTCGTCAAGCAGATGGAAGACGAGATCGGCGTCGTCAACAGCACGATTGGCGCCGCGTTCGCAGGCGCACGCAGCATGTGCGGCACCTCCGGAGGCGGCTTCGCCCTCATGACGGAGGCCATCGGGTTCGCCGCCATGGCAGAAGTCGGCGTCGTCGTGGTCAACAGCATGCGCGGCGGCCCGTCGACCGGCCTTCCGACGAAGACGGAGCAGGCCGACCTGTTCCAGATGCTCGGCGCCGGCCAAGGCGATTTCCCCAAGGCCATCGTCGCACCGCAGAGCCCCGCCGACGCGTACAAGGCCGCCGTCGAGGCGCACGAGGCCGCCGACAAGTACCAGATGCCGGTGTTCCTCGCGATGGACTTCTACCTCAGCGAGACGATGCAGACGCTTTCCGAAGAGCTCCCAAAGGTTGACGCGATCGACCGCGGCGAGGTCGCCAGCCCCAACGGCGACGGCTTTAAGCGGTACCTGGACACGCCGACCGGGGTCAGCCCCCGCAGCTGGCCGGGCATGGAGGGCCTCCACTTCGTCGGCGCCAGCGACGAACACGACGAGGACGCCACGCTCATCAGCGACACGCTGGCCGGCCTGCCGAACAGTCTGAAGGTCCGCGAGCAACAAGTCCGGAAGCGGGCCCGGAAACTCGAGACCCTGTTGAAGGAACTCGAGCCGCCCACCATCGAGGGCGACGAAGGTCCGATCCTCGTCTGCTGGGGCAGCACAGGCCCCGTCGTCCGCGAGGCGCGTACGCGCATGGCCGCCGACGGAACCCCGACGCGTCAATTGACGCTGCGGTGGATCCACCCGTTCCATTCCGACGAGGTCACGAAGATGTTGAAGGACGAACCGTACTACGTCGTGGAGGCGTCGTTCTCCGGCCAACTGGAAGACTACATCCGCATGCGCACCGGCCTGAGCGCCGCGGGGCATGTGCGCCGGTTCGACGGGGAGCCGTTCACGCCGGACTACGTCCTCGAAGCGTTCCAGGAGGTGGCCGCGTAATGGGCCCCGAGACGCAGCTCGAACTGTCCAAGGCGGACTTCCAATCGGATACGAAACCGACCTGGTGTCCCGGATGCGGAGACTTCGGTGTCCTCAGCGCGCTCCAGAGCGCGATGGCCGACCTGGGCGTCGCCCGGCACGACGCGTGCGTCGTCAGCGGCATCGGATGCAGCTCGAACCTGCCGCACTTCATGAAGACGTACGGCATCCACACAATCCACGGCCGGCTCCTGCCCGTCGCGATGGGCATCAAGCTGGCGAACCCGGACCTCATGGTGATCGGCGCCGGAGGCGACGGCGACGGGTACGCCATCGGCGCCGGCCACTTCGCCCACGCCTGCCGGCGGAACGTCGACATGACGTACATCGTCATGAACAACCAGATCTACGGACTCACGACCGGACAGACGTCGCCGACGAGCTTCGAAGGCCACGAGACCAAGTCGACGCCGGCGGGCAACATCGAACCGCCGTTCAACCCGGTGGGCGTCGCGTTGGCCGAAGGCGCCACCTTCGTGGCGCGCGGCTTCAGCGGCGACCCGAAGAACCTGCAGGACCTCATCGTCGCGGGCGCCAAGCACAAGGGCTTCTCCCTGATCGACGTGTTCAGCCCGTGCGTGACGTACAACAAACTCAACACGTACAAATGGTTCCGCGAGCGCGTCTACAATATGAACGAACCGCCGGAAGACGCGGACGTCGAACCCCATGACCCCTCCGACCGGGTCCGGGCGTTCGGCCTGAGCCTGCCGACGACGGACCGCATCCCCTACGGGCTGTTCTACCAACGGGAGGACATGCCGACGTACGAGGGACAGGACCCCACCCTCTCCAAGGGAGCCCGGCCGACCGAGCCGAAGGCCCGCGACATCTCGGAACTCCTGGCCGACATGGTCTGAACGGCGGTCGTACTAGGACGGGAACCGCGCCGTCACCGGACCTTTATCAGGCGGGTCGGCGTTAATGAACCTTCACGAGGATTCTCGATGCCGGTCACCACGATTGAAGTCCCCTCCAAGCTCGAGTACGTCTCCGTGCTGGACGCCGACGGGAACCTGGACGAGGAGCTGGACCCCGGGATCCCCGACGACGACCTGAAGGAGATCTACCGGACGATGGTGCGGGTCCGCCAGTTCGACGAACGGCGCCTGCGGTTGCAACGCCAGGGCCGCATCGGCACGTTCGCGCCGGTCAAAGGGCAGGAAGCGACCCAGTTGGCCGTCGGATACGCCATGCGCGACTCGGACTGGATGGTGCCCGCGTTCCGCGAGACCGCGATCCAGATCTGGCGCGGCATGGACATGGCCGACGACCTGCTGTACGCCGCCGGGTACGAGGAAGGCATCGACATGCCCGAGGACCCGCGGGACATGCCGATCGCGATTCCCGTCGCCAGCCAGATCGCGCACGCCGTCGGCATCGCGTGGGCCCGCAAGATCCTGGGAAACGACGACGTCGTCGTCACGTTCTTCGGCGACGGCGCCACCAGCCACGGCGACTTTCACGAACCGATGAACTTCGCCCAGGTCTTCGACGTACCCTGCGTCTTCGTCTGCCAGAACAACCAGTACGCGATCAGCGTGCCCCGCTCGCGCCAGACGAAGAGCGCCTCGTTGGCGCAGAAAGCGTTCGCCCACGGAATGCGCGCCGTCCAAGTCGACGGCAACGACGTGTTGGCCGTCTACCGCGTAGTCAAGGAGGCGATTGACCGGGCCCGCGACGGCGACGGACCGACGATGGTCGAGGCCGTCACGTACCGGCTGTCGGTGCACACGACGGCCGACGACCCCACGAAGTACCGGTCCGAGGAAGAGGTCGACGAGGCGGAAAAGCGCGACCCGCTGCCGCGCCTACGTGACTTCCTGCGTTCCAAGGACCTCTTGTCGAAGGACGAGGAAGAGCAGATCGAGAAGGAAGCCAAGGAGGCGGTCCAGGACGCGGTCGCCCGGTTCGAGGAACAGCTCGACCCCGACCCGGCGGCCATGTTCGAGCACAGCGTCGCGACGCTGCCGGCGTACATCGAACGTCAGAAGAAAGAGTTGGAGGCGTATGTCGACGAGTTCGGCCGCCCGGGTGACGAGTGAGGAGGCGGTGTCGGTGACCGAACGGACCCTCATCGAAGGAATCCGCGACGCGTTCGACCAGGAGATGGAGCGTGACGAGCGCGTCATGATCCTCGGCGAGGACGTCGGCGTCGACGGCGGCATCTTCCGCGCCACCGACGGCCTGCTCGACAAGTACGGCGAGGACCGCGTCGTCGACACGCCCTTGGCCGAATCCGCCATCGTCGGGGCGGCCCTCGGCTTGGCCGTCGGGGGGATGCGGCCGTGCGCCGAACTCCAGTTCAGCGGATTCAGCTACCAGGCGTTCCACCAAGTGGAACAACACGTCGCCCGGTACCGGAAACGCACGCAAGGCCGGGTGACCCTGCCGATGGTCATCCGGATGCCGTACGGCGCGGGCGTACGCGCGCTCGAACACCATTCGGAAAGCCGCGAGACGTACTACGCCCACACGCCCGGGCTGAAAGTCGTGATGCCGTCGAGCCCACGCAAAGGGTTCCTCTATCTCAAAGCCGCGATCCGTGACGACGAACCGGTCGTCTACATGGAGCCCAAACTCATCTACCGGAAGTACCGCGAGGCGTTCGACGACGAGGAGGAGCCTCCGGAGATCGGGCCCGCGGAGGTCGAACAGGAAGGCGACGACCTGACGCTGGTCGCCTGGGGCGGCATGCAGCACGTGGCGCGCGCCGCCTGCGACGCGTTCGCCGAAGAATCGGACGCCAGCGTGGAACGCATCGACCTGCCGACGGTGGCGCCGCTGGACAGCGACACGATCGTCGAAAGCGTCAAGAAGACCGGACGGTGCGTCATCGTCCACGAGGCACCCCGGACCCTCGGGCTGGGGGCGGAGATCATAGCGCGCATCAACGAGGACGCGCTCTGGTGGCTGGAAGCGCCCGTCAAACGCGTGACGGGGTACGACGTGCATCCGCCGTTGTTCGCCCGCGAGCGGGCGTACGTTCCGGACGAGAAGAAGATCGTCAAGGCGATGCGCGAGACGCTGGAATTCTAGACCACGCCGAGCGGGTCCCACAGCGGCAGGACGACGTACCATCCGATTGCCACGCCGATCGCGTCGAACGCCAGGTCGGAGACACTGTTGACGAACGATTCCCGACCAAAATCGATACCGAACCGGGCCAGCAGCGGCGACACGACGAAGATCTCGACGGGTTCCCACACGGCGAGCAACAGGAGCGCCCACCACGGACCCAGAAGCGGCGTCAGGACGATGCCCCACGCGACGTGCGTCGCGCTCCAGACATCCACCATCGTCTCGTTTCGGCTGTACGGTGACGCGTCGTCGTGCACCCTTCGTCTACGCGGACCGTCGCATGAATCCGTTGCGGTCGGCTACTTGAGCCCCACTCGGTGCCGGTAGACGAGCCAGCCGCCCCACACGCCCTGGAACGAAAGGAGCAATTGGCCCACCAGGTTGGCCGCCGCTGCCGTCCACAGCGTCGCCGCGTCCGTCATCGCCCCCAAGTGGAGGATGAGTACGACGACGTACAGCACGAAGACCGCGAACCCCATCGCCCGGTGTCGTTTGGCCGTCTGCATCGCATCCCCTTCCGGGACGGCTGCGAACTCGAGCAGGCCGGTCACGATGGCGAACATGGTACCCAAGAGCCCCAGCGCAATCAACCAGAAGGCGGCACGCCACCAGAATGGGTCGCCGGTCGCCACGGCCACCAGGTCGGCGAGAAAACTAGCCGGGAAAAGGGCGCTTGGCAACGCGACGGCCGGCGGATGCACCGGATGACCTCCAACGCGCCCACGGACCCGTGCCATACGAACGCCGGGCGGAAAAGCGGGGCCACCCCTATCTAAACCCCGGTGCCTTCGGAGGAATTGCACACGGCACGCGAATGCCCGCACGGCCCAGCGTCCCATGGCCAGGGTCGGATGCGGCCGGCCAGACACACGAGACACGGCGTGCGACGAGCACGGATACCGTTTTTCAACCCGGCCGGGCTTTGCGGGACCCATGCCGGAAGCCCGCGCCGTCGGCCGCCGCGACGACCCGCACGCGCCGCTGCGTGCCGACATCCGCTTGTTGGGCGACACGCTCGGCGACGTGATCCGGTCGCAGGCCGGCGACGAGGTATTCCAGGCCGTGGAGCGGGTGCGCGCGTTCTCCAAGAAGGGTCGGGCCGGCGACGAGGACGCCCAGGACCAGCTGCAGAAGGCGTTGCGGGAGCTTCCCATCGACCAGGCGGTCCCCGTGGCCCGTGGCTTCGCCCACTTTTTGCGCCTGTCGAACATCGCGGAACAGCACCACCGGATCCGTCGCCGTCGTGACCACGAGCGCGACTCGGCCTCCGGGCCGCAACGCGGCAGCCTGGCGGACTCCTTCGGACGCCTCCTGGCCGCCGGCGTCGACCCCAAGGAGATGTGGCGCCGGGTGTGCGACATGCACGTCGAATTGGTGCTGACCGCCCATCCGACCGAGATCACGCGTCGGACGGTCCTGGCCAAGCACCAACGACTGGCGGACCTCCTGAGCGACCTGGACCACGACGACCTGACGCCTCCGGAACGCGGCCGCCTCGAAACAACGCTCCGCCGCGAGGTCCTCGCATTGTGGGAGACCGACGAGCTTCGCCGTGACCGGCCCACCCCGGAGGACGAGGCACGCGGCGGCTATGCGGTCATCGAGAAGGTCTTGTGGGACGCGATCCCCGAGTTCCTCCGGAACCTCGATGCGCAACTCAAAGAAGCCGCCGGCGTCGGCCTGCCCGTCGATGCGGCCCCCATCACCATCGGCAGCTGGATGGGCGGCGACCGCGACGGAAACCCGAACGTGACCCCGGAGACGACCCGCCGCGTCGTCCTCTTGGCGCGTTGGATGGCCGCGGACCTATACGTGCGGGAGATCAACGCACTGCGTGACGAACTGAGCGTCCGGTCCGCCACCCAAGAGCTCCGCGACCGCGCCGGCGACGACCCGGAACCGTACCGGGCCGTCCTGCGGCAGGCCCGGGACCGGCTGGAGGCGACCCGGGACCGCATCGAGATGCTCCTCGATGGCGGCGTACCGCAAGACCGACCCTTCTACCAGACCACGGCCGAGTTGGCCGAACCGTTGGAACTGTGCCGCGGGAGCCTGGCCGCCTCCGGCATGAAGGAGCTGGCCGACGGCCGCCTGCTCGACATCCTCCGCCGCCTCGCCGTCTTCGGATTGCACCTGGTCCGGATCGACCTGCGTCAGGAGGCGTCCCGGCACACCGAGGCGCTCGACGCGATCACACGACACCTGGGCGCCGGCTCCTATGCCGAATGGGACGAGGATGAGCGCCGCGAATGGCTCGTCCAGGCGCTCGAGGCACCCGAGCCGGCCGCGTTGGACGGTCTCAACGCATCCGAACCGGTCGAAGACGTCCTCGAGACCTGCCGCGTCGCCACGGCGTTGCCGCGGGAGAACCTCGGCGCCTACGTGATCAGCATGGCCGCCGCCCCATCGGACGTGCTCGCCGCGGAATACCTGCAACGGGTCACCGGCGCCGACCGGCCATTGCGCGTGGTCCCGTTGTTCGAGACGCTTGACGACCTGACGAACGCGGGCGCCAGCGTCCGCGCGCTTCTGGACATCCCGTCGTACCGCAAACGCGTGGTCGACGCCGGGCTCGAAGTCATGGTCGGCTACTCCGACAGCGCCAAGGACGCCGGCCTCCTGGCCGCCTCGTGGGCCCTGTACCGCGCGCAAGAGGAGCTGGTCGCGGCGTGCGACGAGGCCGGCGTATCCCTGACGATCTTCCACGGCCGCGGCGGGACCGTCGGCCGCGGCGGCGGACCCGCCCACGCGGCCATCGGATCGCTTCCGCCGGGAAGCGTCGAAGGCACGCTGCGCGTGACCGAACAGGGGGAAGTCATCCAGTCCCGGTTCGGACTGCCCGGCATCGCGCTCCGGAGCCTCGAACTCTACGCGACAGCGGTCCTCGAGGCGACGCTCGACCCGCCGCCCGAACCGTCGGACGCGTGGCGCGACCTGATGGATGCGATGGCCGGGGCGGCCCGCGACGCGTACCGCGGTGTGCTCGCGACCGACGGCTTCGTCGATTATTTCCGCGCGGCGACGCCGGAGACGGAGATCTCGCGCCTGAACATCGGCAGCCGGCCGGCGCACCGTGGTCAGGACGGCGGCCTCGACACCTTGCGGGCGATTCCTTGGGTCTTCGCATGGACGCAGAACCGGTTGATCCTGCCCGGGTGGTTGGGCGTCGGGGAGGGTTTGGCCGCCGGGCGGCAGCGGGACGCCGACGGGCTGGCCGGGATGGTACGTTCGTGGCCGTTTCTGGCCAGCACGTTGGACCAAGTCGAGATGGTGCTTGCGAAGGCCGACGCGTGGGTCTCCGGCCGGTACGACCAGGACCTGGTCCCTGCGGCCCTCCGGCCGTTGGGCGACCAGCTGCGGAAACGGTACGGGCACACTGTCGAGGAGGTCAAGCGATGCTTGGGGCGCAAGGATCTGCTGGAGGCGAACCCGGTGCTCAAGCGGAGCATCCGGGTACGCAACCCCTACGTCGACCCGTTGAACGTGCTGCAGGTCGAGTTCCTCCGCCGGCTGCGACACGAGGACGACGATGCGATCCGCCGGGCGCTCCATTTGACGATCAACGGGGTCGCCCAAGGGATGCGTAATACGGGCTGACGCGGAAGACCGCGTTATAAACCCCTGAAGCCCAGGGCCGCTGTTTAAATGCGTTTCGGCTTCCCTAGGCGACGACTTTATAGCGCCCCGCAAAACAAAAGCCCGTTTCGCCGCGGGCGCGAACGAGCGGGACCAGGGGTCGGGCGCGTCTCACATCGCGGTAGGTGGTCGAGCATGCCAATCAAGGCGATTCCGCATCACGACGAACCCCTACAACTCAAACGGTTCCAACGTTTTCTCACGTATCTTATTCCTCTGTTCTTCATCATCGGTCCGCTTGACATCGCGGCCTCGTACTTCTTCAACGACGTTGGCAGCCTGGCCATCGGCCTCATCGTCATCGGCCTCGGCTTCGCCTTCCTCTACGCACGGCACCTGTTGACCCAAAATCGCTTGGTACCTGCGGTCCGTGTGACGTACCTCGGCATCCTCGTGCCGATTATGGCGTTGGTGTTCTTCCGGCCGTTTCTCTACCCGACGCTTGCTGCCGGCGCCGTGTTCGCCACCGCCGTGGCCCTCCCGTTCGTCGAACGCCGGGAACTGGCGTGGATCACCTTGACGTCCTTCACCGTCGCCATCGGCGTCGCCGTCACGGGAGCGCTGCTGCATCTGAAGGTCGGCACGACGATCCCCCTGGCGATCCAAGTGCTCGATGTGAGCGCGACCATGGTCTTGGTCATCGGGTTGACACTGTTGATGCTGTGGGCCCTGGCTGGCCGGCTGCGCGAATCTCTGACCGAAGCGGAGGCCGCCCACGACAAGCTCGAGCAGGCGAACCAGGTCCTCCGGGAAGAGGACGAGGCGAAGGCGCGCTTCATGAACACCGCGGCCCACGAGATTAACACGCCGCTGACGCCGATGCGCATCCAGACAGACCTGCTACTGACCCACCGGGGAGACAGCCTCACGGACGAAGACCGCACACGTGCGCTCACCATCATCCACCGGAACACGGAACGGCTGGTCCGCCTGGCCAAGGACCTGTTGGACGCCGGTCGCATCCAGGCCGGCCGTCTCCGCGTGGACCGGAACCGGATCGACCTGGCCCCACTGGTCCGGCAGACCGGTGACACGATGGGCGAGGTGGCGAACCAAGCGGGCGTCACCCTTGAAACGGAGGTGGAGGCCGGGCTCGTGGCGGACGTCGACGCGATGCGTCTGGCGCAGGTCATCGACATCTTCCTGACGAACGCCCTGAAGTTCACGCCGACGGGCGGCCGCGTAAAGCTGACGGCTGGCCGCCACGACGGTCAGGTCGTCGTCAGCGTGACGGACACCGGCGTCGGCCTGGCACCCGAAGACCGTGAGCTCGTGTTCGAGCCGTTCCGCCAACTGGACAACTATCCAAGCGAACGGCGGCGCCAAGGCACGGGCCTCGGGTTGCACATCGCTCGGGGCCTCGTCGAGGCCCAAGACGGCCGCGTCTGGGTCGAAAGCCCCGGCGAAGGCCAAGGATCGACGTTCTACGCGGCGTTCCCGTACGTGGGTCGCGACAGCGCTACCGCTGCACGACCGACCACTTCGATGCCACGGCAGATGCCGCGGCGCTCGAGAGAATCGGCCCGCCTAGTTAGCGGGGCGGGCGCCGCTTCTGGAAGCAGTCGCGGCAGTAGACCGGCCGGCCCTCGGTAGGCTTGAAGGGGACCTGGGTCTCCTTGCCACAATCGCTGCACACTGCGTCATGCATATCGCGCGGACCGCCGCGGCCTCCGCCGCCGCCTCCGCGTCGCTCTCCGTACGCCATCTAACCCT
>CAZXJU010000002.1:0-31259 GCA_964641035.1 uncultured Halobacteriales archaeon
CGCCGAGGCCGACGCCGTAGCAGCCCTGTTCGTAGTTGGGCAGGGTGTCGTAGCTCTGCTGGCACAGCGGGTCTACCAGGTGCGTCTCGTCCTGGAGCTGCCCTACGTACCACGTCTCGAGGTGGCCGTCGCCGTCGCCGGTGCCGATCTGCTGGTCGATCTGGTCCTCGGTGCACGGTAGCGTCGACCGGCCGTAGGTGGGTTCGCCGACGTAGTCGCCGCACCGTTCGACGTAGAAGTGGACGGGGCTTTCGCTTCGGACGCGGTACCACATGCAGCTGGTCTCGCCGTCCTCGCCGCATTCTGCGTCGCGCGAGAGGAGGTCGAATCCGAGGAAGTCGGTGGTCTCCCAGCGGGCCTCGAAGACGGCGCCGGCGTAGTCTTGCGGGAAGCCGCCGAACATGAAGTAGCTGGTGTCGTTGGTGGTGCAGCCGGTGCAGGTGGCGGCGCGGATGAAGCCGATGCCGGTCTCCATGTAGCCGGTGTGGGGCAGGCTCTCGACCCAGGGTTCCTCGACGGCGACGGTCTCGAGGTGGATCTCGATGTCGGTTTGCTGGCCGGCGACGACGTCGACGCTGCGGGCAACGGATTCGAATCCGAGCTTCTGGACCGCCAGCGTGTGGGTGCCGGGTGCGACGTTGGAGAGGACGAAGGCGCCGGAGTCCGACGTGGTGGCCGTGAGGTCGGCCTCGGTGCCGAGGATGGCGACCTGGGCGCCGGCGACGGGGAAGAGGTCTTCGGTGAGGATGAGGCCTCGGACGGCGCCGGTGTCCTCGGTGAAGTTGGGTTGGTCGGGGTCGTCGCCTTGGGGTGCGGGGCCGTCGCCTCCGAGGCAGCCGGCCAATGCGATGCCGATCATCAGGAGCGTGGCCAGCAAGGCCTTCGCGTGGGGTACGCGGATCATCAAGGCAGTTCCGGCGTTGGTGGCTTATCTGCTTTGTGGGTGTGCGGCTGAAGGCGGGTGCGGGCCGGCCGCGGACGTGGATTTCGGCTTCGTACGCAGGCGCGAACCGTCCCGGCGGTCCTTCGACGGGAACGCGTCAGCGAGCAGACGCCAGGACCTGGGTATACCCTGGCCAAGTTGGCCTCTAAACCAGGGTATATTCAGGTTTGGACAAAGGTTTTACATAGTTTAGTGGAGTGTTTGGTGGTATGGACCTTGATCCGCTGCGCGACTGGAACCCCCACTGGTACGGCGGTCCTCTCTCGCCCCGCATTCTAAAACATCCGCGCCCGCGCGCAATGGTCGAACCGTGGTTGGACGACGTGCTCGACCCGCAGGATGACCTGTGGGCCCTTAAGCCGGGGCCACGGCAGGTCGGGAAGACCACAAGTCTGGGCCACGTGGCGAGGCTTCTTTTGGACCGTCACGCAATCGAACCGCGCCGGGTCACGTTTGCTCCACTGGACGACGAATCGATCCAGGAGGCCAGCGGCGGCCGGTTGGAGGCCATCGTGGAGGCGACGACATCGTTGGCCGCGCCGGCTCCAGGCAAGGCGAATTTCTTGCTGCTCGACGAGGTCCAAGCGTTCCCGAACTGGTCGGCCCAGCTCAAGACGGCATGGGACCGGCACCATCGGCACATCCGGGTGCTTGCGACGGGGTCGAGCGCGTTGCGGCTCCTCAGGCCGGTGGAAGCCGACTTCCACGGGCGTCTCCGGACCGTTCACGTGCACCCGATGAAGTTCCGCGAGGTGCTACTGGCACGCCCCGACGTGGACAGACACGTGGACAGCGATACGACCGATGCGTTGTGGGCGCATGTCAAGGAATGCCGGCGGGCACTCCCGGATGGGCACGGAGCGTTCGCCAGGGCGCTCGCGGAGTTTTATGGATTCGTCGTAGCGCGGGGTCTTTCCGACATCGTGAAGCAGACATGGCTGGAGTATTGCGCCTGGGGTGGATACCCTGCGACGCGACCCGGTGTGGACCTTTCGCCCGCGCAACGTCTGGACCGGATGGAAGCCGCGTTGAACACGGTGCTCGCTCGCGACGTGGTGGCTGGCGGCGTCCGGAAGCTACGTGAGTTCCGCCTTCTGCTTCGCCACATCGCCGTGAACCCCGGCGGCAAGTTCGAACCGTTCGGCGTCGGTCGCCGCCTGGATACGGAGGGCGAGACGATCAGGGAATGGAAGCAGATCCTGGAGGACGTGATGGTCGTCCATCAACTCGGCCCGTTGAAGCCGGACCTTCGGGCGGCCCGGAGCCGCGACAAGGCGTACCCGATGGACCCCGCATGGACCAGCTATTTTCGCGGGCACGCCCTTCCGGCGGTGGACGCCGATGATCCTGCGCTTGGACCGATCGCCGAGTCGGTGCTTGTCGACCACGCCCGTCGGCTCCAGTTCAACGTGACGGGCGCGTCGGGCCTGCCCGTGGGGTACGTCGCGCGCCCGGAAGTGGATGTCGCGTTCGCCGTCGGCCCGCGATGGGTGCTCTTGGAGTCCAAACAGAGCCGGAACCCTCAGGCCCGGCTTCAGGGGGTGGGCCCCCGCGACGCGGTCCGTGTGCTGGCGACCCGCGACGACTTCGACGTCGGGGATCCGGGGCAGGCAATCTTTGTGCCTGCCGCCGTGTTCGCCCTCGTATGCTGATGCCGGTTACGGCCGCGGCGTTGGACGTACCCGGGCCGTAGCACGTGTGGCGCAGGGAATTACGCGGGCCGAATGCGGCCATCGCGTCTATTGGTCGGGGAACGCGGTGTACGACTCGGCGTTGTCGGGCACTTCGACGTGGAAGATGTTGACCCACGTGTCCCACCGGGTCTCCGGGGCGGGTCCGACGCCGTAGCAGCCGGCCGCGTAGAGGACGGTGCACACGGGGTCGGCGGTGTGCGTCTCTTCCTGGAAGAGGCCGATGTACCACGTCTCGAGGCGTGCGGCGCTGCCGCCGGAGGTGTCGCGGTTGCGTTCGAACTCCTCTTCGCCGCACGGCATGCGGGTGGCGCCGTAGGTGGGCGCGCCGGTGTAGTCCTCGCACGGAAGCACGACGTAGTGGAGCGGGCTGGGGCTGCGGGTGCGGTACCAGATGCAGCTGGATTCGCCGTCCTCGCCGCACACGGCTTCGCGCGCCAAGAGGTCGAAGCCGAGCCAGTCCTGCGTCTCCCAGCGGGCCTCGACGACCATGCCGGCGAAGTCGTCCGGGTAGCCGCCGAACATGAACCAGGCGCGTTCCTCGCTGTTGCATCCGTAGCAGATGGTGCTGAGTACGAAGGCGAAGCCGATGCCGTATTGGCCGGCGTGGGGGATGCTTTCGACGTAGGGTTCTTCGACGGGGATCGGTTCGAGCATGATCTCGACGAAGGTCTCCTCGGCGGCGACGACATCGACCTTCTTCGCCTGGGACGTGAAGCCGAGTTTCTGTACGGCGACCGTGTGGGTGCCTGGGGCCACGTTGGAGAGGACGAAGGCGCCGGAATCGTCGGTGGTGGTGGAGTGCGCGCCGTCGAGGCCGAGGATGGCGACCTGGGCTTCCTCGAGTGGCAGGAGTTCGGCGTCGGTGATGGTGCCGCGGATCGCGCCGGTGTCCTCGGTGAACTGCGGGCCGCTGGGCTCGTCGCCGGTCCCTTGGACGTCGCCGCCGCCGGTGCACCCGGCGAGCGTCACCGCCGTCATGAGAAGGGCTATGCCGATCGCTTTGAAAGAGGGAGTTCGCACCATGGCGGTGGCGACGCTGACCCCGGATATGAGGTTTGTGGGGTTCGGCCCGAAGGCGGGCGTTCCTGGACGCCGGTTGGGTCTACGCGTCGGGGAAGGCGGTGTAGGATTGGGCGTTGGGTGGCAGTTCCAGGTGGAAGATGCTCACCCACGTGTCCCACCGCGTCTCCGGTGCGGGTCCGACGCCGTAGCAGCCCTGCTCGTACGTCAATACCCAGTTCTCGTTTGTGCAGACCGGGTCCAACGTGTGGGTCTCCTCTTGGAGGAGGCCGATGTACCACGTCTCGAGGTGCGCGTCGCCGGAGCCGGTGCCTTGGAAGTCGTCGAACGTCTCCGGGTCGCACGGGACCGGCGTCCGGCCGTAGTAGGGCGGGCCGGTGTAGTCGCCGCACGGTTCGGCGAAGAAGTACATGGGGCTTTGGCTTCGGGTGCGGTACCAGACGCAGCTGGTGTCGCCGTCTTCGCCGCATTTGGCGTCGCGTGAGAGGAAGTCGAAGCCGAGGTAGTCGTCGGTCTCCCAGCGGGCTTCGGCGACCATGCCGGCGAAGTCGTCGGGGAAGCCGCCGAACATGAACCAGGCGCGTTCTTCGCTGCTGCAGCCGTAGCAGATGGTGCTGAGTACGAAGGCGAAGCCGATGCCGTACTGGCCGGCGTGCGGCAGGCTCTCGACGTACGGTTCCTCCACGGGGACCGGGTCGAGCATGAGCTCGACGAAGGTCTCGTCGCCGGCTTGGACGTCGACCTTCTTCGCCTGGGATTCGAAGCCGAGTTTCTGTACCGCCAGCGTGTGCGTGCCGGGCGGTACGTTGGATAGGGTGAAGGTGCCGGCGTCGTCGGTGGTGGTGCTGATGCCGGTGTCGAGGTTGAGGATGGCGACTTGGGCGCCCTCGAGTGGCAGGAGTTCGGCGTCGGTGACGGTGCCTCGGACGGCGCCGGTGTCCTCGTTGAACTGGGGTCCGGTGGGCGCGTCGTCGCCTTGGGGTCCGGCGTCGTCTCCGCCGACGCAGCCGGCCAGGCCGATCCCGATCATGAGCGCCGTCAAGAGGAGGGTCTTTGGTTTTGCCATGGGCACCACACGGTAGCCTGAGCGGCGTTGGGAGGTTAAAAACGTTATGGCGTGATCTCTGGAGGGGGGTCAAAAGACGCGTCTGGTCACGATGAACGCCAATTGGCCGCGGATTCACGGTGGTCGCTGCGGCCTAGAGCAAGAATTCGGGGTTCATGGACGGTACCCGAATGGCTTGTTGCGTTCGTGCGGGCTAGCATTGGCGCAACGGTTCTCCGCGGGCAACAAAGACGGTCGTGCCGGGTTCGTCGGGAACGATGATGTATTCGACGACATCGCCCGTAAGGTTTCCGTCTCGAAGATAGTTTAGACCATTCGCGTGGGCAATTAGCCAATAGTCGTGGCTGGTGTTGAGGGATGCGGGTGGTGGGTCGAACGTCACGAAGGGCAGGGAGACGCAACCCCAGGCGGCAGCGCTGCCGGCGTCGATTCCTTCGCCTGCGCCGGCAATGCCGAGACCTACGACGGCGAGGAGCCCGAGGACGATGTTGCCAGTTCGCCTGTTGCCCATGAGGTGGTACCACGGAGATTCTTTTTCGCGGATTTGCGCATGGAATATCACTGCAATCAGACTGGCGATCAAGGCCCAGATTACAATGTCGGCCCAGGTTATCCCAAGGCCCGGAATCCGGGGCGTTTCGTCGCCGATCGATGCCGCCGCTTGCGCACCCGCGCCAAGGCTGATGGCGGCGGCTACGGCAGGCCAGGAAAAAAGCCGGAACAGTTTTTCGTCTTCCGGCTCAGAGTTGCCGTCCTCGCCGGCCGTCTTGATTTTCCGCCACAGGGGCCGGGTTCCGGCTTCGAACGCAGGATAAAGGAGGAATAAGAACACGGGATAGAGCAGGACAGGGAAGCTGGCCATCATGAAATTCTCGACGGACAAGCCGAGATCTTGAACATTGATCCCGAGCCGGCCGTAGTACGCGCTTTGTCGAAGAAAGCCGACGAGCGCTACGAGCACGGTGGCGGCTGCGATCGCGAGCGTCGCTGTCGCGAAGGGTCCATTGCGAGCGTCGTGGGCGTCGGCCGTCATCGACGACGGCGAAATGCCGCTTTGTTAATTATTTGGCGTAAATGCGTCCACTCGGCGAT
The DNA here is from genome assembly GCA_964641035.1 of uncultured Halobacteriales archaeon. Lineage (GTDB taxonomy): Archaea > Thermoplasmatota > E2 > JACPAO01 > JACPAO01 > CAZXJU01. Next base: position 5,816 of record CAZXJU010000002.1, read on the forward strand.
TCCAGTGAGTCGGGCGCAAAGCACGGAAGAATGCGGCGCTCCGTATCAACTCGACCCGGATTCCTCTTCGGATGCCCTTTTCGTTGGTCCGTGTCTTCGCCAGAGCGTTGGTCATCGGCGGCGGCCGCACGATTTCATCTCGAAGGCCCAGTCGGGGGGTGACCGGTAAAGACGCTCTGTGCAGGCCGCAAGTGGAGAAGGCGGGAGGCGCGGGTATCAGCAGGCGGCCCAGTTTAGGAAGGTGGCGTGGTGGATGACGGCGTTCGCCAGCGTGTCTTGGATCTCGATCTTGATGTCGGTCATGTCTGCGGATGCGGGGCTGCTGCAGAAGGCGAGGAAATCGTCGGACGCCATGGGCGCGCCGTTTGGGGAGATCGGCACAAACGTGCCGGGGCCGCACGAGGTGCCTGTGGCGGCGGCCGTGTTGAGGGGGCCGCCGGTCGCGTCCGCAAGGCGGTTCTGGTAGGGTGCGGGGTCGGTGCCGAGGCGGCCGATGGCGCCGGAGCCGTCGCCCTGGTTGCAGGCGGCCACTCGTACGGCGAGGCGGGACCAGTCGGCGTTCTGAGCGGCGGAGACGACGACGATGCGGTCTTGTGGGTCGTCGAGTTGCCAGGAGACCGCGGGCGCTGATTCCGTGGCGGTTCCGCCAAACTGGCTCACGAGCAGGAGGACAGTGGCTGCCAGGACGATGGTGAGGGCCACCATGAGGATGGTCGAGATGATCGGGGACGCGGCGGATCCGCTGGCGTGGAATCTGCCGAATCGTCGGAGATGAAGCTTCACGATCGTCCCTTGCCTTGTCGTACGCCGACTCCCCCATCGGGGCCGGGCCGCGTAGGTGTGAAAAAATGGTGTTGGTAAAAGGAGGTATCGATGGCAAGGCGTTTCGGACGCTCGACCGGTTGATCAACAGGGTCGGATGTCGTTGAAGGTCCATGTGCCGAGGCGGACATTGGCTTCGGCGTCGTACACGGAGACGGCGACGCCGGCCGCGGTTCCATCGGCGCAGAACTCGAGGAAGTCGTTGCCCAGGATGCGCGTGGCGTCTTCGGAAGCGGCGACGCGTTGGCCGAGGAGTTGGCCGCCGGTCGCGGCGGCCGCGTCGTTGACCACGGTGGAACCGGTGCCGACGTAGAGGGCGGTCGCGGAGCCGCTTTGGATGGTGGCCTGGAGTTGGATGCGGTTCCAGTAGGCCCCGTCGACGGCGGACGCGACGACCAGGCGGTCCCGGTCCTCATCCTTGGTGAATCCGACGGCCGGTGCGGCATCTGAACGCTCGGAGGCAAGGATTTGGATAATGACGAAGGCGCCAGCGGCCAGACCGAGGACGACGGCCACGAGCAGGATGGTTGCGACGACGGCGGTCAAGCCGTCCTCGTCGGTGGCGAGATTCCAGCGGAGCGACATTGCGTATCGGCCCGGCTTCTGCCGGATGAGATATAATGGACTTCCCCATGGCGATTAAGTAGGCGTGGCGCGGGGGTGGAGACGGCCGGTCAGCAGGCGGCGATGTCGTTGAAGTGCCACGTTCCGAGGCGCGTGTTTGCCTCCGAGTCGAAGACGGAGACACGGACCTGGGTCGTTGTAGAATCGGCGCAAAATTCTACGTAATCCGGAGCGGAAACCGGGTGAGAGGAAGTCGCTAATTGCACCCGGCCGGCTAGCAGGTCGCCACCCGTCGCGGACGCGTCTTCATTCATGTATGGTTCGGCGGTCCCCACATGGATGGTCGTGGCGAACCCGCCATTGTCGACGGCAGACAGCTGAATCATGTTCCAATCGGCGTCCTGGACGGCGGTCGACACAACAAGCCGATCGACCTCTTCATCCACGGTAAAGCCGACGGACGGTGCCGAATCCGCCTGCTCCTCCATTAGTAGTTTCCATGCCAAGAAAACCCCGGTTACGATTCCGATGACGATTGCGACCAGGATGATTGTGCCCACGACGGCCGTCATCGCATCACATGATTTTCGGAAGCCGCCCTCGATTTCCGTCACGATGTACCCACAGCAAAGGGAAATTTTGGCACGGCGTTTAAAAAGATGTGTAAGTAGCCCGTTCTGAAGGTATCGCCGCCCGACATGAAACAAGTGTCGTAACTGGCGGCGAGGGAAGGCTGCAATCCGTAACCTCTAGTCTACTTTGAAAAGGAGAAGAAGGGAAGAGGAGATTCGACCGGCCTACGAGCAGTCCGCAACGTCCGTAAACGTGTACGTGTGGACGATTGCGTTGGCGGTCGTGTCCCGAATCTGGATTTCCACGTTGTCTACGGGCCCTGCGAGCGCGTCGTCAACGCAGAATTCCAGGAAGTCTCCGGCCTCAATGCGGTCAGCGGCGTCAGACACCTGTACGGCCGTACCGGTACACGACGATGCACCAACGGTACCAACATCATCGCCGGGAGCCAGGGCTGGCTTAGAGTGATGAGAACTGTCGGCTGCCGCGGAACCCAAGCTGATTGCGGATGCCGTGGTGCCGTCGTCAGCACCGCTGCAGCTGACCGCGGAAACCGTCAACCGGTTCCAATCGGCGTTCTGCCCGGCCTGGTTCACGCTCAGGCGGTCTTGCCCCTCGTCCGCGCTGAACGAGATGCTCGGCGCGGCCGAGCCCGTTTGTCCGCCGATGTCGCTTACCAGCACGAAGACGGTCGCAGCCAAGACCACCGTAATCGCCACCATCAAGATGACGGCGATCACAGGGGAGACGGCTTCCTCCTCCGTGACAAATTTTCGGTTTGCTTTCATTTCTTTTTTTCCTGCCGCTGTATAGGCGGCCTTCCACCATAATCAGGCACAGTTTATACGGCCTCCGGTAAAATTTGAAACGGCCTCGCGTACCTTCGGCCAACCTTAAATACGAAGAAATTCACCTCGGCCGGCTTTCTCGGAGATTTTAGCCCCATGTTCGACCCGCTCCCCCTTTTGACAAGTTTATAACCAAGACGGCGGCATACCCAGTCGAACCCCGATGCGCGCCCAGGCCGTCCTCCTTCTTGCACTCATGATCGCCGCGCCGCTGGCCATGGCCCAGAACGACTGGCCACAATACGGCCGCGACGCCACCCACCAAAGCGCCGTCCCCACCAACCAGAACAGCGAATTCGAACCGTTCCTCGAACGCTGGTGGAACAACGTCTCCATCTCCGCCAAACCCGGATCCCCGGTCGCCTTCGACAACATCGTCTACGTCGGCGACGCCGACGGCAACCTCCACGCCTTCGACCGCGAAAGCGGCGGCCCCCTATGGACCGTCGAAGTCGCCGGCAACGCCGTCATCGAGGGCGCCCCCGCCGCCGGCGAAGAAGCCGTCTACGTGCTCGCCCGCACCGGCTCGATCTACGCCTTCGACCCCGACGACGGCAGCCCCGTCACCGGCTTCCCCCTCTCCACCGCCAGCCCCGCCTCCGGCTCCGTCCTCTTCCACAGCCAACAGAACCTCGTCATCGGCGCCGGCGGCGCCACCATCCGCTCCTACATCGCCGACACCCAGGAACAGAAATGGACCTTCAGCGCCTCCGGCCTCTTCGTCGGAAACGCGACCAGCGGCATCAACTGCCCCGGCGGCACGATCGTCGGCACCCCCGTCATCTTCGAGAACCTCGTCTTCTTCGGATCCACCAACAAGTGCTTCTTCGCACTCGACAACCAAGCCTTCGGCACGATCTCCGCCACCGGCAATGCGCCGAACAAGCCACGATGGGTCTTCCAGGCCGACGACTCGATCCAAAGCTCGCCCGCCATCGACGTGCAGAACCGCCGCGTGCTCTTCGGCGACATCTCCGGCAACATGTACTCCATCAGCGTCGACAACAACGGCAAGGTCTCCACGGCCACATGGAAGTACACCGAACCGCTCGTCGGCAACCTGCCCTCCGAGTTCCGCGCCGGCGCCGCCATCGTCGACGACCGCGCGATCGTCGCCTCACGAAACGGCAAGGTCAACGCCCTGTCGTTGACCAACGGCGCCAAACTCTGGACCCAGGCAAGCGACCTCGGCGGCGAGATCGTGGGCACCCCCGCCGTCGCCGACGGCAAGATCCTCGTCGGCACCCGCACCGGCACCGCCGGCACCATGTACATGCTCAACGTCACCGACGGCGGCATCATCGACCAACGGCCCGCACTCGACAAGATCTCCGCCACCCCCATCATCCTCGGAACCCAAGGCATCTGGGCCAGCGAAGACGGCACCTTACACTCCTTCGGAGGCCAGAAACCCGCCCGCGCCGACCTCGCCGTCATCAGCCTTTCGCCGACGAGCATGATCAGCGGCCAGGCCACCACGATCAGCGGCACGATACGAAACCAGGGCGAACTCGACGCACCCGCCACCGTCGTCTCCATCATCGTCGGCAGCCAACAGATCAGCGAGCAAAGCGTGACGGCCCTCGCCGTGGATCAAACCGACTCCTTCAGCGTTTCCTACACGCCGTCGGCGGCCGGGAAACTCACCGTGACCGCGTTCGTCGACGCGGGCCGTCAGATCCAGGAGAGCGACGAATCCAACAACGTACGCACCGTCGACGCGACCGTCACGAACCCGCCGCCGCCCGTCACCCAAGACCCGGCCAGCACGGAGAAGACGCCGGCGCCCGGCGTCGCGCTCACGTTGTCGTTCCTGGCGCTTCTAGTGCTAGCCTTGGCGCGCCGACGCCGGGTCCGGTGACACCGACTCCGAAGCACCACCGCCGCGCGACGGCGCGACATCAAGACGTTCCGGGCAGCCGTGGCGCCTCGCGCACCCCGCGCACCGCGCCTTCGACCGGTGGTCCCGATGCGCCTCGCCCGTCCGCTCGGCCAACTGGATCCGAAGAAGCGTACGCACCAACTCGTCCTCCACCCGGTCCGAAAACGGCACCTCGAACTTCTCCTCAGGATACTCGATGATGCCGTGCTCCGGCCGCGTGCCCGTCTCCGACTCGATGAGGTGACAGTACGCGGCCAACTGCAGGACGTGGCTGTCGTACGGCCGTTTCGGCGTCCGACCCGATTTCACCTCGACCGGCACCGGCCGGCCGTCGCGCTCGACCACGTAATCCGGCCGGCCCTCCAACGGCAACGTCTTGCTCACCAACACCTCCGGCCGGCCCGACTCGGTGTCCACGTACGCCACGTCCCCGCGCACCACGCGCGCGGACCGGCCCAACGCGTCGGCGCGGCCACGGAAGAACAAGTGGAACGCCAACAGGTACATCGCGCCCGCGCACCACAAGACCGACAAGAAGACGAGTAACCAGTAGACGCCCGTCGCCGCCTCCAAGAAGAGAAGCTCGATCCCCAGCACCGCCGCGCCGATCGTAAGGAGCGCCAACAAGAAGGCGGTCTCGATGCTGAAGACGGCGTCGCGCTGCAACGACCCGATCCGGTCGACGCGCTCCGAGCGTTCCCGATGCGTCCGGACGCCGCCGCTGCCGCCGACGCCTTCGGTCCCCTCCTTCGCCCGCTGCCAATTGAGGGGGCAATACACGAACCGGTCGATGTCACCGGCCGCGATCCGGTCAGACACGAGGCGACCATGAGAGGTGGACCAAGAAGTAACTATCGTTGAGGGCGAGGGACCCCGACATCCCCGCAGCTTCCGTCTGTCGTGTCCGCGGCCCGGGTGGTCAAACGAGGGCGTTCTGGATGACCTGACGGACTTTCAAAAGCGTGCCTTGCGTCACCCGACCCGCCCGGTCACGGAGACTCGCCACGTCGTCCGACACCATGATTTCCGGCACGACGACGGAGCCGGCGTCATTCAGTCCTCCTTCTTGGAACGCGGGCTCGACCGTCGTCCACTACGCCTTGGGCGTGGTGGTGAACGAAACGACGATGACGACGCCGGTCAGCGCGGTCACGCCGGCCCGTGAGACGACGAGCACGGGTCGGCGCTTGGTGCCGCCGCCCTGAAGCGGGAAATCCATCCAGTAGACCTCGCCAGGCTCCGGGTTCGCCACTAGCCTTCCGCCTGGTCAAGCAGCCGGCCGGCCGAGGCGCGGCTTGCGTACAATAGTTCCGACTGCTCGCGTTCCGCCTCGGCCTCCATGTATTCCTCGAGTGCCGCCCGCGGCGCGAACACACGGTGTTCGTCGTCGAGGAAGTATCCACGGTGATGCCGTCGAAGGATCTCCAGGTGGCGCGCGACCGTCCGAGGATCCTTCTTCGCAGCCGCGGCAATCTTGCTCACGTGGACCGCGGGCGCGCCCGGCTTGGACAAACGGCGGACCGCCCGAACGACCGCCTGGTGGACTCGCAGCGACTTCTCGGCCCGGGGCGACGACAAGGCGACTTCGACCTCGGACGGCGTCAACGGCCCCTTGTCGCGGGGCCCGTTCCTGGATGCGACCCGTTTCCCCTTCTTCGCCATCTCCATCATAATGGATTCCAACTCCACGATTATGTAGTTTCCCTTCGTCCCCTTGCGTGCGATCAAAGGACCCCGGTCCAGGCCCCCAACCCACCGTAGCGACCAGGAACGCCATGCGAACCAGCCATTGCAGGCACGTTGGCCCTCCGTGGCTGTAACCATTTTGGAAACGGCGTTTGCAAGACGCCTGCACGCTCCGAACGCCCCACGACGGCCGTCGCGCGGCGCGCCCCAGCCGACAGCCAACGTGCGCGTCCTGCAAATCGTGATTGTGCACGCCACGTCCTTCCGGAAGGTTCACGAATCAGGGCGCGAGACGAACCGCGACGTCCCCCGGCTGAACCACGTTGGCGCCCGCCCGCTCGACCATCCACTCGGCCAAGTCCGCCAACCTCCACGGAACCTTGACAAGCGACAAGGCGGCGGAGCAAAGGGGTATAACCCTGGCGACCGGGCCTTCGTGCAGGACGGCGATACCGTCATCTGGGTCGGGGAGAAATCCAACGAGCGTGCAGAAGCGCTGGCCACCGCCGTCGACATCGAAACGCTATCGCTGAAGGACGTACGGAAAAAGGTAAAGAAATAGTGACCCTAGTTCGCACATGCGACGAAGACGCCCCGGCGTGGCGCGTCTTCGGATGTGATGTAGGCGGAGGTCATATTTTACCGTAATGGAAGTGACGCTTTCTCCAGGCCCCTTGTAGAGGGGGCCGGGCCCAGGTACCGGTCGGATACGTCCCAAGAAGACGAACTCGACCGGCCATTTTACGCGTCCCGAATCGTCGTCCACGTCGCGCCCTGGTCCCGCGACTCCATCACGAGCCCGGCCCCCGTGCTGGCAAACGCGTGCGTCGAATCCGCCGGATCCACGGCGAAAAGCACAGGGGCGGACACGCCGCGCAGGGCCGCCGGCGTCAGCTCGGTCCATGAGGCGCCGCCGTCGACGCTGCGGTACGTCGATCCCGACTGGCCTTCGGCGGCGGTCGCGAACCACGCCTGGCCGTCGGACGAGACCGCCACGGTCACCACGAGCTCCGGCAACCCCTCGGCCTCGACCGCCGTCCAATTGCCGAACGACTCCAGGTCCCGCGTCTCGAAGAGACCCGACGCGGTGGCCGCCACCAACGACCCGGGCGCACCGGCCAACGCGATGACCTCCGCCGGTGGACCCGCATGGTCGGTCCACGTGGCGCCCGCGTCGGTGGAGACCTTGACGGCGGGCTTCCAATACCCGGCCAACCACCCCTCCTGGCCCGCGATGCTCGTCAGCGCATGGAAATCCACCTGACCCCTCAAGCTCCGCTGCTCCCACGTCTCCCCACCGTCCACGGACCGCCGCAGGCCCAGGTTCACGCCGCCGTACGCCAAGCGATCGTCCGGGTGGCCGCTCGAATAGAATACACCCGGCGTCTCCGCGTCCTGCGTGAACCCCATGTAGTCGTACCGGTCCTCCCCGACGTACGACCACGACCAGGCGTCCCCGTCCGCCACCCCTCTGACCAGCCCGTCGTGCGTGGCCACGAAGAGCGCCTCCCGACCCGGGTCGTACGCCAGGCCGTGCACGTGGGTGAACTCCACGTCCGAGGCCGGCTCCGGTTGCGAACAGCCGGCCAACACGGGCGCCACGACGAGCGCCGCCAGGACGAAGGCCTTCCGCATGCCGCCCGCAAGAGGCGGGCCAGTCTTTGGTTCCTTCCCTCGGACACGGGACCAAATCCCCGACGGCCAGGGCCACATCATCGGCCAAGACGGCCGCAGCGCGCAGATTGGTGAGCGTATTCATAAAGAAATTCGAAGTCAGCACAGTTCAGATATAAGCGCGCTCACTGATCTGAGCATCTTTGTAAGGATTCCGCATCTTGGCTAGCGATGGACGACGCAGCCCGCGCGTGCGTCCAACGCGGTCCAAGGCGCTCCAACGCGCAACCGTGGCGCCGAATGGCCGCGCCGAAGATGAACGGCGCCGTCCCGGCTTCGCATGGGACCGGGGAAGTCTCGGAGCCGGCGGGGAGCCCAGTGCCTCTTAGCCGGATTCCCCCGCCACCACGGAATCGGCCCATGCGACGAGGCGCCGGGCCCGTTTCGTGGCCACCTCGGCCTCGTGCGCCTCGTACTCCCGCGCCTCGTACTCGATGAGGTTCTTGTCGCGGATCAAACGCACGAACTGCTCCGCGCGGTCGTCCGCGTCGTCGAGCCCAGTTCGCCGCACGAGCTGGGAAGAGCGCTCGTGGTCGGCGTCGCGCGACCGTTCCCCCAGCATCCACGTCGTCACGGCGTCGACGGCCGAGATCCCGGCGTGGACCGCGCCAAGGCCCGCGGCGTTCCAGTCACCGCCTGAAAGCGAGGCCTCGGCGGCACGCAGGAACTCCGTCGATTTCCGGAGATAGACGTGGGATTTGCGTGCAGGAAGTCGTTTGACCCTCATCCGTCGGCCGCCAGCATCGCGACCCCGTCCTTCTCGATGGCTCGGACCAAGGCCAGGTCGCGCTTGCTGTCAAATTCGTCTTCCGAGTAGATAACCTCCGCCAGGGGGTTGGTGAAAGTGGCTTCGATCGCCTTGCGCAGGGAAGCCACGGCGTCCCGGACACCGGCCTTGTCGTCATCGGCCCGGACGACGATGAGCAGGTCGATGTCGCTCGACGGGGTCTCCTCGCCCCGCGCGATGGACCCGAAAAGCGTCGCCTGGACGACGCGCGGGTCGGAGCCGACGTGGTCCCGGACCAGGTCCCGCAGCCGCCGGATCCCGCCGTCTTGCGCGGCGAGCAGGGCGCTGAGCGGTTCGACAAGGAAGTGCGTCCGCTGGAGCCGCCATTCGTGCGCGCGGCCGACGGTCCTGCGGTGGACCAATCCGTGCGACTCCAGCCGGCGAAGCGTCGTCAGGGCGTCGGAAGGATGCACATCGGCCGTTCGCGCCAGTTCCCGTCCTGTGAACCCCTTCGCCGGATGTCGCAGGAGGGTGCCGATGACGCGCAACGCACTGCGTCCCCGGAGGATGTCGTCCAGCGGAGAATGGAACCTCATGTACGGAACCCTGTACATATGTACGGTATCACGTACATAAGGGTTCGTTTGTGCCGCGGGCGTTGGCCGCCCGGCCGGTCGTCGACCGAGCCGCCGTGAAATCATAGCGTATGATGGTTCTAAGGTGGTTCGCGCGGGCGGAAATGAGTCCTGGACTCCACATGCAAACCCGAACACCAAACTCGCTATAAGCGGGACAACGACCAAACCGGCCTTTGTGAACGTGAACATCGAACGGATGGCGGAGACGGTCCAATGGTCGCACACATGCGGTGCCGAGGGGTCCACGGTGGCCCCCATCGACGTCACACCCTTGGCCGAGCACCTGGCCGCGTGCCCCGACAACCGCGTGATCGTCGTCGAGCTACGCGAATCCTACGTCGTCTACGGCGACTGGATCCGCCCCGGCCGGTAGCCGGCGACCTCGCCGCCATCCGGCCGCAGCGGACGCAGGACGTCCCCGATCGGCGTCCATCGGACGATCACCAGTCCGGACCGACCGTCGAAAAGGACCCGGGTGTGCCTTCCGGCCAGGTGCGCTCACAGGACGACGAGGCCCACCGCGAGGAGGCCGAGGGCGCCCAGGGCGATCGCCACCGCCGTCAGGCGGAGAAAGACGAGGGTCGAGTCGCCGTCGAAGAGCCATGCGAACATGAACGGCATTTATCCGAGCCTCCGCATCTTAATCGTTTCTATCACCAGCGCCAGCGCGACCATCGCGACGGCCGTACCTGTCCATAACGCGAGATGATCGAGGCGTCCATCGAGGAAGCCTTGAAAGGCTTGGGCCGCGGCGTTGGCGCTGGCTAGGATGGCGATCAACCAGGCCAGATGACGGTCCGCCAGTCGGACGACAGCCCTTTCCATGCAAACCCGATTCACCGTTGACAGCAAAAGCCTCGTTGGTAACCGGGTTTGCGCGTCGGCCTCAATCCGTGTTCCTGCCGCATGCGAAGGCGAACGGCCGGATCCGTCCGGCGCAAGCTCCACCGCACGAACCCGAAGACGAAGCCGCCGCCCAAGGGGCCCCGAATCGAAAGGCTCAGGAGGCGACGACCCATCGAAGCCTCCGTTGGCTTCCCTCTTCACCCTCGTCGAAGCCCTCTGGCTCTTCCTGCCGGCCTACATCGCCAACATGACGCCGCCGGTCGCCGCCAAGGTCCTCCCCAAGTGGAACGCGCCGATCGACGGCGGCCGGACCCACCGCGACGGACGGCCCGTGCTCGGGAAATCCAAGACGTGGCGCGGCCTCGTCACCGGCGCCGTCGCCGCCGCCCTCGTCGCCCTGGCCCAGAGCCTCGTGGTCCACACCGACTGGGCGCTCTCCGACTTCGCGTACACCGCATTCGGAGACAACGTCGCCGCCCCGCTCGCCATCGGATTCGCGCTCGGATTCGGCGCCGTCGCCGGCGACGCCATCAAATCCTACTTCAAACGCCGCACCGGCCGCCAAGGCGGCGCCCCCTGGATCCCCTTCGACCAGCTCGACTTCGTCGTCTTCGGCCTCGCCGCCGCCTTCCTCACCGCCACCCTCCTCTTTATGGCGGGCGCCACCAACCACTGGTTCCTCGACGGCTTCGTCCAGGGCGACGGCTGGATCCGCCTCCTCATCATCGTCCTCGCCACCCCGCTTCTGCACCTCGCGGTCAACGTGATCGCGTACAAGCTCGGCTTCAAAGAGGTCCCGTGGTAGCGATGGGCGTCGATCTGTTGCGCGACGAACTCATCCGTTTCGAACGCCAAGGCGACGAGCAACCCACCAACCAGGAGCTGGAGGAATGGGCCGCGCAGGCACGCGCCAAAGGCAACGAACTGCCCGAGCCGCCCAAGGCCCGCCGGCCGGAAGGCCCCTGCCGCCTCTGCCAGGAACGCCCCTCCGCCCACCGCTGCGTCGCCTGCGACCGCGACGCCTGCCGCGAAGACTACTGGGTGATGCTCGGCCTCTGCCGCGAATGCCTCACGGAAGAGGAACTGGCCGAGGCACGCCACCGGGAGAAAACCCCGCCCGAACTGGACATCAAGTGGGTCGAGGAGTGATCGCCGCGGTGTCGTCGCGGCCACCGAAACCGGGACACTTCAGAGGACTTGCGCATAGGGACAAGCGAAGCACCAATCCGCGCAGCCGGTTCGCCTCGGGGCACTGCCGTATGTCCTACACCGGCGCGTCCCGGCCTGGCGGCGCCCCGATTGCGTAGGGCGTAGTCAGGCCGAAAGTCGGCGTGAGACCAAGCGCCGGGATCTCGAACGGGCGCGCGGTGGTTCGGCAGGGCGAAGGGCTACTCGGGCGCGCCTTCCCGACCATCTCGCTTGCCATGGGGATGCATCGCGCGCCACAAGGCAGCGGGATGGCGGTCGATGCCATCGGCCACCGGGATGTCGCCGAACAGCAGGTCAGGTTCGTGGCGCCCCCGTTCGAGTTCCAGCCCATATTTGATCTCGTCGTCGCTCCTCTCCAGCATCGCCTCGACCCGGGGAAGGACGGCAGCCTGAAGGTCCCGGGCCGTAGGAACGCCTTGCGCTCGGAGCATGGGGTGCAGGTGGGTGGCCAGGTCGTCGTCCGTCACCGCCCGAGTGTGGTCCAGGTCGACGAGGTCGAGCGTGGCGTCGTCCATATGGCAGTGAAAAAGGAACGCGGCGCGGAGCATACGATCGTCAGGATGGACGTGCCCGTCGAAAAGGCGCGCGGCGTCGAACAGGTCCCTCGGATGGCCCCGGGCCACGAGAGCCTTGAGCTTCCCGCCGTAGACCTCCTCGGCGCGGAGCGCCGGCACGTGGGCCGCGTCGAGCTCGAACACCTCCGGCAGGTCGTGTTCCAAGAATCCGTACAATGAAAGGCGCATCAGGTAATTGATGTCGGCCCGGATGCTGTCCCGGTGACCATGGACGTTCGTGTAGCGAAATCGCAGCTTCCGGTGCGCGTGCGAGCGCGGACGCGGATCCCACTCGTACCCAAGGCTGTGCGTGAGGGCGCCGAGCTCGGCTTCGACCTCGTCGCGCTCCGCGACCATGGTGTCCCTGTCGAGGCTGCCGACGTAGTTGAGGTCCATATCGACGCTGAGGCGCGGCAGGTCGTCGTAGAAGAAGTTGATGCAGGTGCCACCCTTCAGGACGAGGCGTTCCCGGAGCCAGGGGTGTTCACCAATCCCCCGGAGCACCCTCGCAAGTCGGTACGCGCGCTCGAACTCCACGACAACGAAGCCCTCGTCACGGGCAGTGCGCTGAAGCCAGTCGGCGTCGATGTGTTCGTCAGGCAGATCCGCTCACCGCCGGCGCGTGCGCGGGCACGATGACCTGCCAGTCGGGCTCGCTCCGCCCTCCACGGTTGGGCTTGACGCCGAAGTACGTGGTCCCCGTACCGAGCTTGGCCCTGAGTTCGCGGCGGACCGCGTCCGGCAGCCGCCAGCTGTCCGCATTCGCGGCCACGAGGTAGCCGACCTTGCGATACAGTACCGTCTTGCCATAGATGGCGAGCAGGTCGAGCAGCCTGCCCCAATCGACGTAGGGGAAACCGCTCACGCTGGCGAGCACCTCCGGCAGGCCGCCGGCGTACTCGAGACGGTCCGCACATTGAATCAAAGCCAGCTCGCGGCACGCCACGTGGAGCGTGCCGCCGCTGCGCTTGGTGGTCGAGCGGCCCGCGTCGAGCACTTCCATGTCAATGGCGACGGGGTGGAACGCTTGGCGGTTCCACGTGAACGGGGTGAAGCGTGTGGGGGCGGCGACGTACACGGAGTGGAAGAAGGCCGACTCAGCGACGCCGTTGAGTTCGAGCGCGGTGTGGTAGGAAAAAAGGTAGGGTTCTACGACCTTGCTGGCCACGACCAGCGGGTCGGGTGAATCCGATCCGGCGCGTTCGGGGACGAGCACGTAGAGGCCTCGCCGGACGCGCTCGACGTAGCCCCGGTCCAGGAGATACTTGACCTGCTTCCACGTGGCCTCGCGGTCCTCCCCCGTCACGGCCACAGCCTCATCCATCGTAAAGCACGCGGGTGTCTGGAAGGCCTCCACGAGGCGAGGGCGAGGCATTGTCTTCAAGCACGAGTAACCTCCCATGCATTTAGAGGTTTCTCTATTCAATCGATAAGAAAACTAAGGTGAGATGTTACTATCTCTTCATCAGAGAAACCTCCAACGTTTTAGGAGGTTTTTCAATTCACCCGGTAGTTGTTCACACGCCTGCGACCGCGACGCGTGCCGCGAAGACTACTGGCTGATGCTCGGCCTCTGCCGCGAATGCCTCACAGAAGAGGAACTGGCCGAGGCACGCCACCGCGAGAAGCCCCCGCCCGAACTGGACATCAAGTGGGTCGAGGACTGACTTCGCCGGGAGGCCGCCTCGAACCAAAATCACCAGAAACTTTATTCTATGGTGGTTGTAATACTCATAAAATCGAATCTGTGAGAAGTATACATGCCAAATCTTCGAGAGGCGCTGGTGGAACGCAACCCGTGGTGGAAAGGCGAATTCCAGGTCGCGTACCGACCACGACGAATCTACGACCGCCTCCAGAAATTCCAGGACCACCGCCAGATCATCGCCCTCACCGGGCTACGCCGCGTCGGAAAGACCACCCTTCTCCTCAAACTCGTCCAAGACGCCCTCGACGGCGGCACGGAACCCCAAGCGATCCTCTACTTCGCATTCGACGAATTCCCCGACGCCGACCTCCGTGAGGTACTACGCACGTACGCCGACCTGTTCGACCGCGACCTCCGAAACGACCACCACCTCATCCTCCTCGACGAAATCCAGAAAGTCGAAGGCTGGCAAGACCAACTGAAGGCGCTCTACGACACGTACGACCACCTGAAGTTCATCGTCTCCGGCTCCGAGTCCCTCTTCATCCGACAGGGAGCGCGCGCCACCCTGGCCGGCCGCCTTTTCGAATTCCAAGTCGACCCGCTTACGTTCGCCGAGTACCTCGAATTCCGAAACATCCCGCACCAGCCGCGCAAGCTGCACGAGGCGGAGATCCGGCGCGCCTTCGAGGCGTACGTACCCACCCAAGGATTCCCGGAACTCGCCGAGACGCGCGACAAGGACGTCATCCGCAAGTACGTCCGCGAAAGCATCGTCGAGAAGCTCGTCTACCGGGACCTTCCGACGCTCCTTTCCCTCCGGCAACCCGGCGTCCTCGAATCGATCCTCAACATCCTCCTGGACGACCCAGGCCAGATCCTATACGCATCCGACCTCGCCGGCGAGCTCGGTGTCTCCCGCCAGACCGTCGCCGCGTACCTCTCGTATTTGGAGCAAGCGTTCCTCATCCGGAAACTGTACAACTACTCCACCGGCCCACGCAAGGTCGAACGCAAGCTCCGCAAGTACTACGCCACCGTCGCCTCCGTCGACCTCCTCTTCCGAGAGGACCCCGCCTCGCGGGGCCGCGCCCTCGAATGGGTCATCGTCAACCAATTGCGCGCCGAATACTTCTGGCGCGACGCGCAAAAGAACGAGGTCGACATCGTCGTCGCCGGCGACCCACCGCTCCCAATCGAGGTCAAGTCCGGACGCGTCCGGACGCGCGGCATCGAAGCCTTCCTCCGCACGTTCGACGCGCCCCGCGGCGTCGTCGTCACACGGGACGCGGAAGCCCACCATCAGAAAGACGGACGCACCATCGAAACGATCCCCGCGTACAAGTACCTCCTTCGCCCACCGACAGACGACGAACGCTGATCACGCCCACGGGTTCCACGGGAACCACGACGGCACGTACGCCGCCAAGAAGTCGAAGGCGCCGCCCTTCGACCTGACGGCAACGACGGCGGGGCGGCCTCTAGGGTCAAACCATGTCCGGGCCGAATCCCGTGCACCGCAGGTCGAATCCGGGTTCGACCCGCGCCTGGCGGGAACGTTCATATAGGAACAAACGCCATTGTTTGCTCATGGGCAATGCGTCGGCCATCCCGGACCTCAACGACAGGTACGAGTTGAACGTCGCCGTCCAGCTTCTCAACGGACCCGACCTCGACCTGGAAATCCTCGAACAACTGGTCGGGCGGCCGCGCCGGTGGAGCGAACTCCGGGACGCGCTCGGGGTGGACGCCGACATGCAATTGAACCGCAGCTTGCGGCGACTCCTCGACTTCGCGGCCATCGACAAGGTCACCGACCATGCGAAGAAACCAGCCGTAAGCACGTACCGGCTTACACCGATCGGCGTCCACGTGTTCTACACCTTAGCCGCGGTCCGCACACCGCTGCGCGATTACACGGAAATCGCCCGCGCCCTCAAGGAAACCGGCGGCGTCCGGACGACCGCCTGAGGACGTTGGACGCGATGCCACCAATCCCTGGGCTCCCGCCCGGCGCAATCGAACGGGTCCGGCCGCACCTCCAGAAAACAGTCGGGTTCATTCTTGCCGCCAGCGGCGATTGTCTGGACATCCAGGCACGCGAAGTCGATACCATCAAGACGCGCCGGTTCCAGTCGGTGGGCCCGCACCAGTTGGAATCGCTGGAATTGCCGGAAAGTTGGATTCTTGCCGCCGTGATGTGCCCAGGCGACGACACACGCGCCATCGCCCGGTTCACCGAGGGACTCGACGCGGGCGACCGCCAACGCATCCGGTTCTACTGGTACCCGGAGACACGCCCCGCCGACGCTCTGAAGCCGTGGCTCGCCGCAGGCCTTGGTCCAATCCAAGAAGACGACATCGACGGCTGGCAACGGTTTCACAAGCTCTTCGGCGCGCACCATTCCATCCAGGTGTTCATTGACCAAGCAGACCGTGGCCCCGCCACCGCGAAACGCGTGCGATGAGCGGAACTTCGGATCCTGGGGGAACTGGACGTGCCAAGATATCGAACCCTGGCACTCCGGTTCCCACACGTTCTGCGGGCGACGGTCAGGTAACGAAGCCCCGAAGGCACGGCGTGGCCGGGCCTCACTATCGCACCCGAAAGGACCCGGGGCCCCGATTCACGCCCACGGGTTCCACGGGAACCACGACGGCACGTACGCCGCCAAGAAGTCGAAGGCGCCCAACTGCCACGCCACGAAGACCACGAACGCGACCGCGCCCGCCACGATCGCGAACTTGATCAGGCTCTTGATGATGAAGAAGACCACGACGATCGCGATGATCACGATGACCGTGAAGGGGACCGCCGTCTCGAGCGCAACCATCCAACGCTCCTACGCCGACGTCCGCTTTATGCGTTCTGCTTTTCAACTGGTGACCGGCGGCGACTCCGGCCCGCCGCCCTTGGCGCACCGGTGACGCCCCGTCGCCTTGCAGTCCGCACAGATCTGGGCGCCGCAGACCGGACAGCCGACCAGCACGGCCATCGTGTGACATTCAACGCACGGGCCCGGGACTTCCATACCGGTACCGACATGGGCGCCCGACCCGCTTAAAGGTGCGGTCGGCGCACCCGGTCGGACTTCGAACGGATTACCAAACTACTTAAATAGCGCCAGCCGGGCTCGAACGCCTAGTGGCACAGAAACCGCTCCTCCTCCTCACCATCCTAGCCCTCCTTTTCGCCGGCTGCAGCGGCGGAGGCGGCGACGCCGGCCTGCCCCAAGACACCGGCACGCCCACCGACGGCGCCAGCCCCAGCCCCGGCGGCTCCGACGACGACGACACCGACCCCGACGACCCGACGCCGGGCGTCGAATGCGCCTCCGACGACCCCAAGTTCCACACCCACGACTACTGGGGCCTGCGGACCGACTACGTCCTCTTCGAAGACACCCTCACCCTCGCCCAGGACGCCACCAAGGAGACCGAGACGACCGCCGACGGCACCATCATCGGCAAGAAGGTCTTCAACACGGAAACCGACGGCGACGACGACCAGGCCCTCGACAAGACCGACATCGTCTACCAAGGCACCAAGGAGATCGCCGTCATCCTCGACTGGGACGCCGCCACCGTCCCCGGCGTCGCCTTCGCCTTCAAGCACGCCAGCACCCCCGAGTTCAGCCCGCTCATCCCGACGCAATCAGGCCAAGAGTTCACGATCAAGCTACAATCCCGGTGGGCCGACATGGCGCACCAGGACAGCGTCAGCCGCTGGTCCTTCCAGGTCGTCGCCTACGACCAGCAACAATCCGCGTCTCCCTACCCCGTGCACGCCGCCCGAGGCGACGTAACCGTCTTCATGGAGATCCGTAAGGGCGACGGCGCCTCCATCGACCCGCCCCACCCGCCGTTCTACTGCGGCACCGACGTCCTCTACGGCGGCGAGATCAACGCCACCGTCTCAAACGCCGCCATGGTGACCGTCTCGGCTGGCGACGTGCACAACCAGGTCGCCGCCGGCAGCGAACTCGAAGACTTCGCCCCGTCGGCACCGCACGTCGTGCCCACCGAGACGACGCTCCTGCGCGCATGGCTCCACTACAACTACACCGGCCCCGCCGCCGACCAACAACACACCCTCGGCCTCAAGTTCCACGGCGCCGACACCGTCGAATACCAGTTCCCCGACCCAGCCGACACCGACGCCGGCTACGCCTACTACGAGATCCCCGTCGACGGGATGATGACGGACTCCCCCTACGCCTTCCAGACCGATTGGCGCTACGGCGTCTACCCGATCCTCAACGGACAGGCCCAACAAGGCGACTTCCAGGGCGACTTCCACATCGTCCTCCAGACGCTGAAGGTGTGAACCGCAGATGAACCGACGCGTCCTAGCCGGCCTCCTCGTCGCCGTCATGCTCGGCGCCTTCGTCGTCGCCGCGACCGCCGCCGCCCAAGACGGCGGCAACGTCTACGAAGCCACCGACCCGGCCGCCGACGTCGACATCCAGACGCAGGGCCAAGGCGCCGGCGCGCCGCCGCCTACCGCGCAGAGCACGGACCTGGTCGCCTTCCGCATCCTGGACGAGAACGCCGAGACGATGCTCCTTGAAATCCAGGTCGCCGACATGCGCGCGCCCGACTCGAACACCGACAGCTTCTACGACCCGGCTGCCTACATCCGGTTCCGCGCCGAAGGGTCGGCCGCCTACTACCACATCTTCGCCCACGGCATCACCGGCGGAGGCTTCGGCTCGCTCGCCGGCGACGAACCCTGGTACGTCCAGTCCTTCCTCTGCATCTCGAACAACGCCGACGAACCCATCCCGACCTTCATCTTCAATCTCCCCGAAAGTTGCTACATCCAGGAGATACCCGCCATCACGTTCCCCGGCGACGACGTCGTCCAGATCCTCGTGCCCAAGCTCGCGCTGCTCGGCGTCGGCGGCGACGGCGACGCCCGACCCGGTGGGATCCCCGACACGCTCGACGCCGGCGACCGCCTCGTCGACTGGCGCGTCATCACGCAGAAACGCGCCGAAAACCTGTTCTTCGGCTTCTCGGTCTTCGGCGGCCAGTATTCCGTCGTCTACCGCGACACCCTGCCCGACGACGGCGTCGCCGACGCATACACACTCCAAGCGCCGGCAGCCAACGCCGAGATCGTCCTGCGGGCCCACGGCGGCGACACCGGCGTCTTCACCGGCACCACCTCGGGGATCACCTGGCAGGACATCTACCCCGTGACGTACGTCGGCATCGCACCGGACCAGACGCTCGTAGTGCCCGTCGACGCCTACAACGGCGCCGACTCGAAACGCCTCGTGAACCTCACCGTACGCTTCCCCGACGGCGGCGCCGACCGGTTCGACGTGCGGATCGCACCCGTCGTCGAGGTACCCGCCGACCAGAACCGCCGCGTCAACCTCATCCTCAACGTCACGAATCCGCTTGCGCACCGCGAGATGGTCGACCTGGAGGTCCGCGGGGCAAGCCTCGGCCACGACGGCGAAGTCGGCTCCGCCCTCATCCGCCTGGTCGGCAACGAGCCGCCCGACACCGACGCGAACACCCTCCGCTTCCACGCCGTCCAGGACTACGGCGACACCGTACGGGTCGGCTCCTCCTACACGTGCATCAACAATTGCAACATCCGCATGGCCACCTGGATGAACACGCTGGCCGACGACCCGCTTGCCGAGGTCGGCGACGAAGGCTACGAAGCCAACTACTTCTACGGCATCATCAACGCACTCTTCGGCGAGGCGATCATCTTCGCCGCCGGGTTCCCCCTCGACGCGCCGCTGGCCAAAGACCTCCACTACGACCCCGGCCAACCCGTGACCGCCCAACTCACCTTCTCCACCATGGTAGAACTCGACGTCACGGCCCGGCTCCAGATGTACGGGACCATCGTCGCCGACGACTGCCCGCAGCAGGAACGATGCGTCGAGAGCGTCTTCCTCGGCGAAGGCACGACCGACCTCACCATCGGCTCCGACCCCACCACCGCCGACGTCAGCTTCATCCTGCCCGCCGACCTCAATGTACTCGCATCCGCCGGCGGCTCCCTCCAAGCCGCCATCTTCCTAGAATCCGACGACCCGCGGATGCTCACCACCGGCCTCCACGAGAGCGCCAACCTGCGCTTCCACACGACCCAAAGCCAGATCCGGCTGCCGGTCGTCGCCGACCCCGAACCCGAACCCGTCAGCGACCTCTTCGTCAGCCTCGACGCAGCCGGAGACGACGAACAGTTCGTCAACCCCGGCAAGACCCGGGCCTTCCACGTCTTCGCCATCAACGAGGGCGCCGAAGACGCCGCCATCCGCATCGAAGCGTCACCCGACGCCACCACATGGGCGGCCTCCGTCGAACCCGGCGACCAGTACCGGCTCCAACCCGGCCAATCCGTCAACGTCACCATCCTCGTCACCGCCCCCGCCGACGCGCCCGAAGGAAACGCGACCCAGGTCAAGGTCGTCGCGCACGACCGCGACGGCGAAGGCGCGTCCCGGCCGGTCACCCTCCGGGCGATCGCCACCAGCGGCCTCGACATCGAGGACCAAGCCGGGGAGGTCGAAGCCGACGAAGACACGAAGGCCCGCCTCGACATCGACGACGGCGGCGACAGCCCCGGCGTCGGCGCCGGCCTCATCCTCGCCGGCGTCTTCGCCGCCGCCATCCTCATCCGCCGTCGCCGGTAGCCTCCGACACCGCGAGAAGACCACCAAACTCGTTATATATCGTCATCTGGGCTGGACGTACTTGATGCGCGTCACCGCGACCCTCGCCCTCCTGGTCCTGCTTCTGGCGAGCCTCGCAGCCAGCGTGCCCGCCACCGCGCAACCGCCGGCGGTACCGGAAGGCGAACCGCTCTACCAGATCGACGACGCCGAGGGCGACGTCACCGTCGCCCCCTTCGGCCTCAACGCCGGCGGCCCCGGTATCCCGGCGCCCCCGGTGACCGACCCGTACGACCTCACCGCGTTCCGGATCCTCGCCGACGACCCCGACCGCCTCGCCTTCGACTTCACCGTCAAAGACTGGCAGGCCGTCGGCAACCCGAACACGCAAGGCCCGTTCGTCGGCATCTTCTCCAACCCCCAGTTCAGCCTCACGTTCGCCCTGGCCGGCACCGACATCATGTACGAGATCGACGCCAGCGGCTACTCGTACAGCTGCTCCAACTTCGTCAGCTGCGAATACAGGTTCTTCGTCGACCTGTGCATCCGCACGCCGGAGACCGGCTGCTACTACCAACCGGTGCGCGCCTGGTTCCTCGGAAACGAAGACCGGTTCGCCTTCGACGTCAGCAAACGCGCGCTGCTGGGCCTGGAGGAAAACCAAGGGTTCGGGTCCTCCGAACGCCCCGACCGCCTGCCGCGCCACATGCCCGCCGGCACCGCCTTCGACTCCTTCTTCGTCTCCTTCGGCAACCTCTACTTCCGCGACGAGGCGCCCGACCAAGGCCAGGCGGCGCCGTACCGCACCCAGACGCCGTCGGCCAACACCCGCGTCGTCGTCGACCTGGAAAACCAGGAAGAAGAATCCTTCAACCCGTTCTTCGGCCCGCCCCAGGACGAGGACACGACGCCCCGCGTCGGCGTCAGCCCCGGCGTCCCCAGCGTCGTCCCGCTGGAGGTCACCAACAACGCCGACACCAAGCGGCTGGTGAACCTCACCGTCGAGTTCCCCGACGCGCCGGGCGCCAAATGGTCGGCGCAGATCGCGCCGGCCGTCCAGGTCCCCGCGGGCGAGACCCGCGTCGTCAACCTCATCCTCAACGCCACGCAAGCCGTCGCCCACCGCGAGAACACGACCGTCTTCGTCCACGCGCGCGCCGTCGGGCACGACGACGAGATCGGGTTCCTCCGCGTCCTCGCCGAAGGCAGCGTCCCGCCCACGCCCACCAGCAACGTGCTCCACTTCCACGCCGCCGGCACCAACTACGACGCCGCCGAATGGTTCCTCTACGGACAACAACCCGAACAATGGGTCAACACGCTCGACGAAGACCCGCGCGCCAACCTCGACGCCGAAGGCTACGCCACCACCTTCAGCTTCCCCGGCTTCGGCATCCAATGGGGCGCATCCTTCGAGATGGACACGCCACTGGTCCGCGACGTCCTCTTCGACCCCGAGGAACCGGTCACCGCCAGCGCCTACTTCAGCGCCCAAGTCCCCTATGAAGGAAACGCCGAACTCAACCTGTACGCCGGCGACCAATACCTCGGCGGCGCCAACGTGCCCGGAACCGTCGGGTCCGACCCCACCGAGTTCGCCTTCACCTTCTTCATCGACCCGGAGGCCGCCCGCGTCGCGCCCGACGACGGCCGTCTGCGCATCAGCCTGCTTCTGGGCGGCGGGCTCGAATCCGCCAACACGGCCGACATGGTGAAGTTCCACGCCGCCGACAGCCGCGTCGTCCTGCCCGTCATCCCCGACCCCGACGCCGACGAGCAAGAGGTCCACCTCGGACCGGCCCGCCTCGGCCTCAGCCTCGCCGCCGACACCGACCAAGAGGAGTTCGTCAACCCGAACCGCACAAAACTCTTCCAGCTCATCCTCGTCAACGAGGGCGTCGAGACCGACAGCGCCCACCTCAACGTCACCTACCCCGAGGACACCGGGTGGGGCGTCCGCGTGGAACCCGCCGACGAGTTCGACGACCTGGCACCCGGCGAATCCGTCACCGTCGGCGTCCTCGTCCGCGCCCCGTCAAACGCCTCCGAAGGCGACCAGTTCGACGTCTCCATCGAAGCGGTCAGCGGCAAGGACGCCGACGCCACCAGCCGCATCATGATCACCACGATCGCGACCCAAGGCGTCGACATCCCCGACGAAGCCGACACGTACGAGGCCGACAAGGACACCCTCTCCAAAGCCCAACAGGAAGAAGGCGGCGACAGCCCCGGCATCGGCCTCTTCGCCGCCGCCCTCGCCGCCACCGCCGGCCTCCTCATGGCGCGCCGGCGCAAGGAAAAACGCTAAAGCGCGCCCCTTTCTCGGACGGCACGCCACGATGAACGACGACGAGCCTGCCGTCGACCCAGAGACGGAGGAAACCGAACCGCCCGACGACGAGGCCGCCCACGCGGCCCACACGTACATCCGGCAACCCATCGTCGGCGTCCTCGGACACGTCGACCACGGCAAAACCACCCTCCTCGACAAGATCCGCGGCGGCACCGTCGCCGCACGCGAACCCGGCGCCATCACCCAGCACATCGGCGCCACCGAAGTGCCGATGGAGACCATCATGAACGTGTTGGGGCCCCTGGGCAAAGGGAAATCCTTCTCCGTGCCCGGACTCCTGTTCATCGACACGCCCGGCCACCACTCCTTCAACGCGTTGCGCGCCCGCGGCGGCGCCCTGGCCGACATCGCGATCCTCGTCGTCGACCTCAACGAAGGCCTCATGCCCCAGACGATCGAATCGATCCGCATCCTCCGCTCCACCAAGACCCCGTTCGTCGTCGCCGCCAACAAACTCGACCTCATCCCCATGTACGAATCCGCCGCCGACTCCCCCTTCCTCGCCAACCTCAAGAAGCAGAGCGACGGCGTCCAAAGCCGCGTCGAGGACCGCCTCTTGGAACTCATCGGCCGCCTCTACGACCACCAACTGCCCGCCGAACGCTACGACCGCATCAAGGACTTCAAGAAGAACGTCGCCGTCGTCCCCGTCAGCGCCGAGACCGGCGAAGGCGTCCCCGACCTGCTGCTGGTCCTCGTCGGGCTCGCCCAACGCTTCCTCGAAGACCGGCTCGAGACCGACGAGGAAGGCCCCGGCCAAGGCACCGTCCTCGAAGTCAAGGAAGAACGCGGGCTCGGGCTCACGCTCGACACGATCATCTACGCCGGCACACTGCACGCCACCGACCACATCGCCGTCGCCGGCAAGAACGGACCCTTCATCACCTCGATCCGCGCGCTCCTGAAGCCGAAGGAGCTCGACGAGATCCGCGACCCACGCGAACCGTTCCGACGCGTCAAGAGCGTCCGCGCCGCCTCCGGCGTCAAGATCAACGCCCCCGACCTCGAAGACGTACTGCCCGGCGCACGCGTCCGCGCGCTGGCGCCCGAAGACGACGAGGACGAGATCCTCGCACGCCTGGCCGAAGAGTCGGAGATCACCGTCCCCCTGGACACGGTGGGCCTCGCGATCAAGGCCGACACGCTTGGAAGCCTCGAAGCGCTGGCCAACGAACTGCGGGAGAAGGACGCCAAGATCCGGTTCGCCGACCTCGGCCCCGTCAGCCGCCGCGACGTCATCCAGGCCGCCGCCACCGACGACCCGCTGACCCGCGTCCTGGTCGCCTTCAACGTGAAGATGCTGCCCGACGCCACCTCCGAGGCCAACGCCCAGGACCTGACCGTCCTGCACGGCAACATCATCTACCAACTCCTCGACGACTACGACGAGTGGCACGCCAAGGCCAAGGAGGCCAAAGACCAGGCCGAACGCGTCGAGATCGTCCACCCATGCATGATCCGCTTCCTGCCCGACTGCACGTTCCGAGTCTCGAGCCCCGCCGTCATCGGCGTACGCGTGATGGCCGGCCGGCTCGTGCCGGGCATGAAGCTGCTCAAAGAGGACGGCCGGACCGTCGGCCCCATCAAATCCATCCAGAAGGAAGGAAACACCATCGACATGGCCACCCGAGGCGACGAGGTCGCCGTCGCCATCGACGGCGCCACCGTCGGCCGCCAGATCAAGGAGGAGGACATCCTCTACCTCGACATCCCGGGACGCGACGCGAAGCAGCTGTTCCACATGGAGAAGCTGTCGACCGACGAACGGGAGGTCCTGGAGAAGGTCGCCAAGATCAAACGGCGCGGCGACCGGTTCTGGGGGATGTAGCGGCGGCGGATACCGGCCAACGATTCCGATAAAACCCTCAAGTTGGATGCAGGACGCATGAATCGGAAGAACGTTCGCCTCACCGATGAGGCCTATCAGGGCCTAGTCCGGTGCCGACGGGCGGGAGAAACCTTCTCGGACACGATAATCCGCCTGTCGCGCGGCCAGGACCTCAGGCGGTACGTCGGCTCCATCTCCGAGGAGTACGCCGAAGCGCTTCGGAAAAGCTCACGGGAGGTCCGAAATCGACTGGACCGCGACATGCGGCGACGCCGTCGCCGGCATGGATTCACCGCTCACGACGACCGGTAGAAGACCGCCCGGCGCGTCGCGCCGCCCTTCCGGCTCTCCAACCGCATCTCCTTCCGGTGCCGCACGCGGTCCTCCAGGATGTCGAACGCCTCGTCCGTCGCCTGCAGGATGTCCCACGCGTCCGCCTTGGCCACGTAGAACTGCTTCTGCGTCGACAGGTGCGCCGTCAACGACCACTTGGCCGCGTCGCCCTTGGCCTTGTACGCCTTGTAATGCAGGCCCAGGAACTCCAGGTCCTCCTCCTGCGCCGCCTTCTTCAACGTCGTCTGCGCCTTCGAGTAGATCTCGTCGTAGACCGACTGGTCCACCCGGTCCTGCAGCCCGCTGATCTGCACCACGACGCCCTCCTCGGCCTGCGTCGCGGCCATCCGCGCCAGAATGTCCGCCCGGGCCAGGACGCCCACAGGACGCCCCTCCTCCACCGCGACCACGTACCACGTCTTGTGCTCCTGCATCAGCTCGATCGCCTCGCCCAGCGTCGCCTCCGGCCCGACCGACGGCGCCGTCCGCGCCAGGCTCCCGACGCGGACCGCCCGGTCCTTGCGTTGGCCCGGCCCGCGCGCCGGCGCGCCGTCGAAGCCGTGGCCACGGTCCACCGTGTCCGCCCGCTGCAACGCCTCCGCGATCTCCTCGTTG
>CAZXJU010000003.1:0-25421 GCA_964641035.1 uncultured Halobacteriales archaeon
GGACGGCGCGGGCGCCAAGCTTCAGGTCCGCCAACGTCGCGGCCAGCGACGTGGCCACCGACGGGCCAAGCAACGGGGCGATCACCATCGCCCCGATGATGATGGCGACGTCGCTGCGGTACAGCCCGATGGCGCCGACGACGGTCGAAAGGATCAACAGGATGTGGAAGACGCGGCCGGACCGGATCATGTCGCCGACATCCTCGTACAACTCCTCCACGCTCACCCGCGTCACGTGGGCCTCGTCCGACTCCTCCTCAGGGTCCGCGTCGGCCTCCGTCTCGGGTTCGGGTTCCGGCTCGTCGCGCGGGATCGTCGCTTCGACAGGCAGCAACGCGACCCGGAACCCTTCCAGGCCGCGGCACTCCTCCTCCAACGAGTTCAAAACCGCGTCGGTGTCGGCCGCGTCGATCAGAATCCGGATGGAGACACGGTCGTGGGCGACCTGCGTGTGCCAGGAATCCAGCACCGTCTGGTCGGCCAGGACACGCTCGACCCGCTCGGCGGCCGCCTTCGGCACCAACGCCTCCACCAACCGCAACGCCATGGGATACGAGAACGCGCAACCCTCCCGCCGGTCTTAAGCCGGTCGGATGGGCGGCAAACGCTTTTCTAACGGACCGCGGCATTCGAAGCCATGCGCGTGTGGGTCGTCGACAACGGGGGCCAATGGACGCACCGGGAATGGCGCGTCCTGAAATACTTGGATGTGGACACGAAGATCGTCCCCAACGACACCCGTGTCCACGAGGTGCGCGACGACGGCGTCGACGGGCTCATCCTCTCCGGCGGTGCGCCCCGCGTGGGCCTGGCCGACGAGTTGGGCAACTGCGGCGCCTTCCTGGACGAGCTGGACATCCCCATCCTCGGGATCTGCGCCGGCCACCAGTTCATGGCACGTCATTTCGGCGGATCCGCGCACTCCGGCGGCAGCGAATTCGGCGCCACCGAACTCACACTTACCGACCACGAACCCAAGGACATCTTCGCGGACGTGCCGACTACCTCCACCGTCTGGGAAAGCCATCACGACGAGGTCGACAACGTCCCGGACGGCTTCGAGGTCCTCGCATCGAGCGAAAAATGCGCCGTCCAGGCGATGCGCCACCGCGACCGGCCGCTTTTCGGCCTCCAGTTCCATCCTGAGGTGGAGCACACCGAGTACGGCGCCCAAATCTTCCGCAACTTCCTGGCGATCTGCGAGCCCGCCGAAGCCTCCAAACCGGCCTGACGGGATGAAACGCACCTCCGCGCAAGAACAAATAGGAGGCCGGGATAAGCAGGGACCGTGGCGATCCAGGTCCAGGTTGAGCGCGAGGGCGACACCCAGCTCATCGAGGACATCGTCCGTTTCCTAAAGAAACACCCGAACTTCGGTCGGTTCGTCCTCAACCCCGCCGGCGCCACCTTCATCCTCGGCTGGTTCCTGGCCTTGGGCATCCTCATCGGGTGGCTCGGCATCGTCATCATCGACCCGGCCACCGGCGCCAACATGATGTTGATGGTCATCACGGAGTTCATCGCAGGCCGCGAAGTCGCCATCCCCCTGGGGATCGTCCAGCTGGGACTGCCCGTCCTCATCGTCTTCGGCATCGCCTTCACCCAGGACCTGGTCACGACCACGTGGTTCTACCCGCTCTTCTACACGTTCCGGCGCCGTCAGCGGAGCCGCAAGACGTTTTGGGGCTACTTCTTCCGCCGTATGGAGAAACAGGCGGAAGAACACCGCGAGAAGATCCAGAAGTACGGCGCCGTCGGACTCTTCTTCTTCATGCTCATCCCGTTCGCCATCAACGGCCCATTGATCGGCGCCATCATCGGCAAACTCGCCGGCATCCGCACCCGGTACATCCTGCCGACCGTCGTCCTCGCCACCGCCACCGCCACCGGCGGATGGACACTCGCCTGGGCGTACTTCCGACCGCAGGCCGAATGGTTCGTCGACGCGTTCGGCGGACGATGGATCGCCGTCGGGATCGTCGTCATCTTCGTCCTCGTCATCGGCAAGACCGTGATCGGGTTCCTGCGTGACCTTCGCGCGTACAAACGCATCGAACGGCGGCGGGAAGAGATCGCCAGGCGCCTGAAGGCCGGCACCGTCGTCCAAGTGTTGCGTGCCGAGGCGAGCCGCGACGCGGCCGCTCAGGCCGAGACGTCCGATGCCGCCTAGGCGTCCTCGAACAATCCGACGACCTCACGCCACTCGTCGACATCCGCCGCCGAGAACCCCGGTGGCAGCGTCGGACCGCTCCGGAGTTCGCCGCCGTCGTCCCAACCGCCCCACAGCGCGATGCGGACTTGGGCATCCACCGCGTCCCACTGGTCGGCCGCCGCCTTCTGCGGCGCCGAATCATGGCCCAGCACCACATCCAGGGCGGTCTGCGCCGTCGCATGGTCGACGATCCCATACCCTGAGTAGAGGAAGTAGGCCGCCGAGTTCGGCAGCGTCGCCGGAAGCACGGGCCCCACGGAGCCGACCGTCGCAGCCGTCCGCGCGGTCAAGAACACAATCCGTTGGGATTCCGCACGGGTCAACTCCCCGTCGGCCAGGAGGGAGCCCGACCCCAGGTCGCCAGGCGGTTCGCCCTTGGCGATCACGCCGCCACCGTGCGGCCCCTCGTGCGTGTCATTGAGGGCGGCCCGTGCCCCTTGGAGGACCGAACCGAAGGCGCCGGCGACGACGGGCGTCGCGCTCGACGTGCCCGAAAAACTCCGGATCGCCGAATGCGACGTGTGGCTGGCGCCTTTCCAGTCGAGGCCGTAGCTGACGACGTCGACGGGGCGGCCCGTGCCGACGACCGTCGCATCGCTGCTTGAATCGGAGGCGCCCACCACGACGAACCAGTCGGGTCCTGTGTACGGGTTGGTGTAGCTGACTTGTGGCACGTCGAACGCGTTGAGCCACCCGTTTCCGGAGGCGAAGAGGACGGTCTTGCCGTCTTCCACGGCGCGCCGGGCCGAGGCATGGTCGATGCCGTACAAGGACGCCGGAGGCGGGACGATGCCGCTGCTTTCGCACAACCCAGCCAGGCAGAAGTTGTCGATGCTGACGCCCCACGAGTTCGAGACGACGTCGATCCACGGCTGGTCCATCGCCCATTGCAGCGGCGCTTCACCCAGCCCCTCGACGACGACGATGAGGCAGGTCGGGCAGACGCCGATCGTCTCCCCCGCGGCGATCGACGCGGTGGCCGTACCGTGGCCGCCATCAGCGGACGCGTCGTCGAGGATCGGGTATTCGCCCCGTTCCGCAACGCTGATGGCCCCCACGATGCGCGTGCCGGGGATGTAGTAGAGTTTGTTGCCGTCGACGTCCTTCCACAATTCCTCGTCCGCGGCGACGCTCTTCTGGTACTGCGACGCGGTCAACGTGACCGGAAGGGACTGCGCGTCGGAAGGATAGTCGTTGATGTAAGTGGATGGGTGGGCCTGGAAGGCGCTGTCGCGGAACTCCTCATGGTACGGGTTGATGCCGGTGTCGACGATCGCGATCACGGAAAACGACCGGGAGGCCAGGGGGCCCAGCTCGGCGAACGAGCCGACGTCGACCGTCCGGCGCGTCTCGTACACCGTGCCGTTGGCGGTCACGCGGAGCACCACGTCGTACGAGCCAGCCTCGTCGTACGTGTGGATCGGCGTCTCGTCGCGCCCGACGGATTCGTCGCCGAAATCCCAGTAATATTGGCCGACCGGGGCGTTCGTCGGGCTCACCAGGGCGCGGAACGCCACGGTCAAACCCTTGACGTCCGCGTCGATGGCCACGGAGACCTTGCCGTCGGCCACGTCGACATCGACACCGACGAACCGTTCGGCCACCGACGTCTCGCCGGCCTCGTCGCGCACCGTCAACCGGACGAGGTAGACGTCCGCCTGCTGGTACGCGTGCGTCGGCGATTGGGCGGTGCTCGTGGTGCCGTCGCCGAAGTCCCATTGCCGGTGCGCCACGTCGCCGGTCGACGTGTCCTGGAATCGGATCTCGTCGCCGACGCCGGGCGAAGCCGGCTCGAACCCGAAGGACGCGGAAAGAGGGTCCTTCGGCGTCCCCTGGGTGCCACTATCCTCTCCAAAGCCGAAACAGCCGGCGAAGACGGGGGCCGCCAACGCGACGACCACCAGATACGCGGGGACCTTCACGTATGGAAATACCCTGGATGTGCGTATTAGAGTATTGTGGTAGCGGGAACGGATTCGTAGGGAGAAGAAGCCGAAAAGAGGGGAGAGGAGGGCCGCCCGCAGGCGGCCCTGGGAGGCACGAGCGAAGCCCGGTCAGGCTTCGGCGCCCGGGAAGCCCGCGTCGTAATAGAGCGCGAACTCACCGGAGACCTCGGCGCCGCCGGACTCGGCGGTCACCTGGAGCTTGTAGTCGCCAGGTTCATCGACCAACGCCTCAAGCTCGATGGTCCGGTTCTCCTGCGCGTCCACTTCGACCCGTTCGTTGATCAGGGTCTCGTTGTCCGGGCCGATCACCTTGATGACCACTTCGGTCATGCCGGCAAGCAGCAGGCTCCGGACGCTCAGTTCGGCCGACACGCGGTCGACGCCGTCGTACGCCTGGTAGGTCGTGTTGAACTGACCGCCCTGGCCGGTCGCGTTCGCCGGGGCCGCGTAGACGATCTGGGGCGCCAAAAGCTCCTGCTCGTTGACGGCGACCGTCGTCGTGACGGTGTGGGTCTTGACGCCGGTCTGGTTGGCGCCGTCGTCGAGGACCGTCAGCGTGACGGTGAACTCGCCGCCGTGCGCGTAGGCGTGGCTGACGTTGGCTTGGTCGCGTTCGTCGACGGTCATCTTCTCGCCGTCACCGAACTCGAAGCGCCACTCGGCGATCTCGCCGTTCGCGTCTTCCGAGCCGGTGGCGTCGAAGTGGAACGTCTCGCCGTCCCACGCGACGAACGCGCTCGGCTCAAGAGACGCCATCGGCGCTTGGTCATCCGTCTGTATGTCTTCGTCTTGCGTGAGGCATCCGGCCATCAGGGCCACGACCATCAGACTGGCCATGAAGATCCCTACGGCGCGCATGCCACGACTCGTATTTTGTGTCATGGTGGGTTTCACCATATCTAGGACGACCTTCGAACCTATTTGAGCGGTTTCTCACGCGTTTCGAAACGAATAGGCAAACAAAGGAGGATGAGGGCTTCGAGGCAGGCGAAGACGCCGCGGCGACGACGCTTTATAAGCAAACGGGAGGGGGAAAAACGCCAGGAATTGGCGGGGTCGGCCCGACGAGACCGGCGTCTACGCGCGCGGCGGCTCCGCGAGCGCCGGCTCGCCCAACTCTCGTTCAAGCACCGCACGAAGCCCCTCCGGAATCGGCTTCTTGGTGCGTTTGGTGTAATCGTAGCTGACCTGCACCGTGTGGCCCAGCGCCACGACCTCGTCGCCCACGCGAAGCTCGTAGGAGAGATCGAAGCTGGTGGACCCCACGCGCGACGGCCACACGCGGACAGCGACCTCCTCGCCGAGGCGCACGCCCCGCTTGTACTCGCACGTGGCCCGAGCCACGATGATGTCGACGTCCTCCACGTTCCGGACGCCGCGCGCCTGGAGGTAGTACTCGGTGCGCGCGCTCTCCATCCACGTGAAGTACACCGCGTTGTTGACGTGCTGCATCGCATCGACGTCGCGGAACCGGACCCGGATCCGCTCCTCAAAGACCATGGGCCCGGGCACAGGCAAACGCCTAGAAAAAACCCTGGGGGAGGCGAGCATGCAAACGCCATTACCAATCTCCCTTTTGGTTCGAGGCGGGCTTATAGGGTGGCTCCGGCCGACAAGGCCAGGAGCTGGAACGATGCAGAAACAACGACGGTGGACGATGGTGATGTGGACGATGGTCGCGGCGGGGCTGCTTGCGACCCCTCTGGGGGCCGCGCAGCTGGACTCGGGTGTATGCTACGACAAGCATGGCGTGCCGTATCCGTCGACGCAGGACTCGGACCGAGACGGCAATCCGGACTGCAAGGACCCGGACGACGACAACGACCGGCTGAGCGACGACCTGGAACGGAAGATGGGGATGTATCCGCTGCGCGCCGATTCCGACGGCGACGGCATCCGCGACACGTACGACCTCGACCCCATCTCACCGGGCAGCGCGACCGAGGTCCGCGTGAAGGTGAATCTTCTCAAGGCCCTCGACAAGTGCGGCGACGGCAACCCATGGGATCCGTACTTTTCGACGCTCGTCCTCAACGTCCCCGGCGACGCCATCGACTACGGAATCGCGCAATGGCAGAAATCCAACCACCCGTGGGACCTCGAGAACGGGTTCATCAACCCCCAACCCCCCGAGGCGACCGCCAAGGTCCCGTCGGACGCGCGCAAATGGAACCTCATCCAGATCCCGCACCCGTGGACCCGGACCACCGCCGGCATGTACGACGACGACTACTACAACAGCGACGACCCGGTCCACCTGGACGGCGCGTCGACATCGCTCAAGGACGACCCGTTGTCGCTGGCAGCCGGCACGATCGGGCTGGCCAACAGTGGGACCTCGAATTGCCGGGCCTCCATCGGCTTCTCGACGTCCCGCGGCTTCGAGGTCGCGGCGGTGGAATGGACCAAGCTCGTGATCGTCAACGGACGGTCCTTGGTCGACTGCAAGGACGTCGGATTCGGATCCGACTGCTCCGGGTCGACCACGACGATGCAGACGTCCGCGTCGTCCCCCGTGCTCGACCCGGACACGACCCCAGACCTCGGCGCCGTCTTCGGCGACGTGACACCCGCGCCCGAGGCCGACGGCGTGCTGCGCGTCCTCCTGTTCGCCGCAGACACAGTGGCCCAGCGCCTCGTCGTGAACCAGACGGTGACCGGGTTTGACGAGGGTTGGTCGGGCGTGGACCACTTCGAAGTCGAACCGGGATCCGGCGTCGTCTCGTTCGAGACCCGCGCCGACGAGGGGATCCTGGAATGGCAGCTAGGCGCCGGGGCCACGGTGGCCGTCCTGATCGAGGGGATCGACGGTGCCTCCGCCACCCTACACGTCTTCCTGGACGCACTGCCGACAGGGCAACTGGTCGTCGCCGACCAGTTCCTCGCAGTCCAGGGGGTGGCCTGAACGGCCTCCTCCCTTCTCCCCCTCTTCGTCTTCTTGGCGCTTGCCGCCACAGCGCAGGACGCGCACGAGCCGATCCGCATCCAATCGGACGCCGAGTTCCAAGGACCCGACATCCTCACCGGAAACGGCGTCCGCGGCGGCTCCGGAACCGCCGACGACCCCTACGTCATCTCCGACTGGCGGATCCAGGCGTCGACCGGGCAGCCCGCCATTTTCATTCACGGAACCACCGTGCACGTCCTGATCCAAAACGTCACCGTGGACGTCGCGCCCGGGACGGAAGCCAGCCTCTTGTTCCTGACAGGAGGCCATTTCGACGTGCGCGACGTACGCATCGGAGGCGCGCCCGGCGACGTATGGTTCGACGAGGTGTACAGTGCCCGCATGGAACGGATCATCATGGCCGACGGAGACCTGTACGTGCGCCACGTTCCGTCCGTTACCGCCATCCGGAACCAACTGGGATCCGGCACGCTAGCGCTCGAGCCGACGGGGGAAACGACCGTCGTCAAGAACCTGATCTACGGGCGCCCCGGCGCCAGCGGCATCGACATAGCCAATTCCTTCACCGACGAATCCTGGTTTCCGACCGTGCTCGAAGGCAACCAGGTCCACAACGCCGGCCTACACGGCATCACCGCAGGCAGCCTCTTCACCGGCCACGTCTGCGACAACCTGGTCCTCGGCGCCCGGCAAGGGCACGGCATCAGCATCCTATTGAACGAACGCGCCGAGGATTTCCGGGTCTGCGACAATTTCGTACGCGACGCCACCGAGGCGGCCCTGGACGTAAGCCGCGGCACCGCACTGCGGGTCGTCAACAACACGCTACGGGAGTCCGTGATCGGCTTCGACTACCAAGATTCCGCCGGCATCGTGGAGGACAACTTCATCGTCGCCAACACGATCGGAGTACGGACGTTCTCGGAGAACGACCCATCGTTGCTGGTCTTCCGCCACAACATCCTCTTGGAGAACGAACAAGCCGCAAGCAGCGCCCACGACAAAGGCCCCTACGACCTACGATGGAACTATTGGGGCACGGAGACCGACCCGCGCGCCACTGGCGAAAAGGACGGCACGAACCAGATCCAAGGAGCGATCCTATACGACCCGTGGTGCGCGGACCCGGCATGCGAAGAGGTCGCGACGAACGACCCGCCGGTCCCGTCGGCCTCACTTGCCAGCGCCCTTGTCGGCGTGACCGTCGCCCTCGCCGTGTCATTCCACGTCAGAAGACGTAAATGAACAGCTTCATGGCGACCCGTTGGTCCAGCTCGGGGTGGTCGACGGCGGCCAACCGGATGGCACTTCCGTGCGCCCGGTCCACCGGAAGCTTCGGCCCGTAATCGAGGTACAAGCCCTGGTAGTGGATCGTGACGAAGTTGTGGATCATGCGCAAAGGCTCACAACCGATCAGGTCCTCCCCTGTCCCCGTGCACTCGCTGCCTTGGTCCGTCGTCAAATCGTACGGCTGGTAGCTGGCCAAGAGCACGCGTCCTTCTCCGAACTGCCCGGGGTCTGACAACGCCAAGTAGTCGTCGTCGCCCTCGGTGATGATGTGCGTGAAGTGGTCCGCGTCTTGGTCCCGGGTGTACGACCACACGATGTCGTGATCCTCGTACGACTCGTAGTCCAGATCGTTCGGGACGTTGAGCACCGGGTGGTTCTCGTCGGGTGTCGCGATTCCGCCGCCGGCGGTTTCGATGGCGCTGTGGAAAATCGGTTGCAGCCATTGGACGGCCTGCTCGGTCGAGCCGAAGACGATCAGGAGGCCGCCCGCGTACACCCATTCGCGGATCGTCTGCTTGGCGGCCGCCGACGTCATCGCTTGATGGTCCACGTTGGACCCGACCATGACCACGTTGTAATTGTCCAACGTGGCCTGGTCCGCGTCGTCGAGCAGGACCGCCGGCACGTCATTGTTCATCACGTTCTTGACATCTGGGTACACGTCGCCTGCCGCCGGATCGGGCGGTGCCGGCGCCGCGGAGTCGTGCGGGATGTCCGCGTGGTCGTACGCGGAGCTGAACACGTTGCGTTCGAACTGTTCGATGATCTGTTCCACGTACAGCGTTTCGAGGGTCGCGCTCGCGGCCGGGACCCAGTTGCCGGCGCCGCCGTACGGCCCGACCTCAGTCGTGACGACGTTCAGATTGTCGATGTTCCACACGGCAGTGCCATCGCCGTTCGTCAACTCGGCCCGGAACGTTTCCTCCGGATCCCCCGTAGCCAGGTCAAACGATTCGTGCCCTCGGCTGTTGAGAGCTTCATCCGACGCCACCAAGGCGTCCGCTGAATCGTACACGTCCAGGCGCCAGGACGGCGACGACGCTTCGCTGCCGTCTCCCTCAAATGCCTCATAATACACCTTCACGCCGACGCTGGATCCGGTGAGCTTCCACTGCAGTTTGGACGTGTGCGTGATATAGAGCGTCTTCGTTTCCGTCGTATCGGCCATGTCAATGCCAGACAGAGAGATCGCCCCTTCTCCTACGACGCGGTCTACGTCGCTGATGAGGTACTCAACCGTCGGGTCGGTCATGTCAGCCCACGACCAATCGTCGGTCTTCAGGACCGTGACCGTCGCTTTGTGGGACGTGCCGCCCGCGACGATCGGGGTGTGATACAGAGCGTTGATGGTGCCGGCCGACAACGGAATCGAGAATTGCACCTCGAAGATCGTCGGAGAGCCCATGTCGTTGTCGATGTCGACGTACAAGTCGACCGATTTCCCATCCGCTGCCTCCTCGACGCCGGCCGTGTGCAGCACGAGCGGTTCCTCCTCGCCGCCAGCCCCGTCGTCTTCAAAATAATCCCCGATATAGAGCGGCCGGAGGTTCGGGTCCTTGTACCCGCGGGCCAGAAGCTCGCGGATGTCGGCCATGACGGGTTCGCTTCGAAGGTGGAAGTCGAGGCTGGTCTCGTCGAGGCCGAGACTTGTGCGCGCCTCCTCATAATCGACGTGGTCGTTGGTCGAGTCCGCTTCAAGCAACGCGGACCGGAGGTTGATGACCTTCGCGTAGTCGAGCAGGTTCTGGTCGCCTTGCTTCGTCGTCGGGTCCTCACATGACTCGCGCCCGAGACCGAACCGTCCGTCGGCGACCTGGTCGGCATGCATCTGCTCTTCGTCAAGTTCCGGCGGCGAAGGGGTGGTGATGCACGCCGAATCCGGGTACCATCCGACGCCCGGTTGGATCATGAGCGACGCCAAGGACGCCGCCTTCCCATCGAGCGCCGCTTGCGGGTTGGAGGTCGTATTCTGGCCATCCTCGACGGCGACGAACACGACGTAGGAGAACGTGGCCGTAAACACGACCAGCGCCACCATGATGCCTAGCAGGGGGCTGGTCCCGTCTTGGTTCTTCCAGAAACGCATCATCCAACCTACCTACCAGGGAGCCGTCTCGGCGAACCTACCTACTAGGCGCCACCATTCCCGTTGATACTACGTATTACTTAAAACCCCCCCACAAGGCGTGTGTAGGTGACGCGGGCACCGAAGGCAGCATTTAAAGGCTCGGTCAACACGCGTCGTAGACGATCGTAAACCTCGCCGTGTCCTGGATTTTCGTCGAACCGTCCGTAACATACAGCGCGACGTCTAAATTCACGCGGCTGGCGTCCGACCAATCGGCCGCGTCCAGGCTGCCGCTGAACGCGTGCCCTCGGTTCTGCTCATGCTGCGCCACCATCGCCAAGAAGGCCCGGACCTTGCCCTCGAACCCAGGCTGGTCCGCCGGACAAGCGATGTCGCCGGCCGCGTTTCGCAGCTCGTCACGAAACGTCGCATCCAGGCTCCGGCGGATCTGCAGGTAATCGTCCAAGACCGGGTTGCGAGACTCCCGCCCCGCCTGTTGCCCGATGTTCGCCACCAGCGCCAACTGGACACTGAACAGGATGAAAGCGAAGGCCAGCAGGATTCCCGTCAACAGGAGGATCTGTGCGTCGTCGTCGCGATCAGACACCGAACCACACCACCAGCCGCACGTCGTAGAATTGCTGGGCGGTCGCCTCGCCCTCGGCCGTCAGATGATAATCGCCAGGCTCCAGGCCGGAGCCATCCAGGTCCAAATATACCGCTTCGTCGGGGTCGAGAGCCCCGTCGTCGTTCGTGTCGTCGTACCACAACCGCGCTGCCGTCGACGCCAGGCCGAGGCCGCGGCCCTCGTCAAGGTCACCGGAAGCGACGGACGTACCCAAGGCGTCGACCCCGACACGGCTCATGCGCGGCTGGTCGGCCGCGACGCTGGCCGCGCCGGTCGATGTCAGGTAGATCGTGTCGCCGACGCTCAACGCCGAATCCGAGTCCGCATCATGAACGCGGAACTCCACATTTGGGGTCACCGGGTCGAACGTGGCCAAGGTCCCTCCGTCGTCCGAATCGCCGGCGATGACGAAGCTGCCGGCAGGACAGTCGACGCCGGTCCGACACGCGGCGACCGGCGTCAAGCGTACGTCCCCGGCATTTACGGTGGTGCCCGCGTCAGCGTCAATGTACAACGGATTCTGACCCAACGTGTACGAACCGCTCGTGTCGTCATCGACGTAATGCACCCGAGTGAAGAAACCGCCCAAGTCCTTCAGATTCGTGCTCGCGTCGCGGTCGCCCGCCAGAATTTGGCTGCCGGCACCAAAGATGTTGGAGGGTGTGACGGTGAAGTAATGGCAATCGGCGCCGTAACAGATCTCGTGGGTCCCCAGCATGGCATCCTCCGGCACGTCCGCATCGAACCGGTCGGTCAGCAAGTCGCCGAACTCCGTCTGGTCCCGGTTGAGCGGATCCCGAACCGTAGTGGCCGTCCCGAACCCGCCCGGTTCGCCCGTCCGGACGAGCACGCTTTCGCCCAAATGGTCGGCAAACGTCGTCCATGCCGGAGACAACAGGGTGCGCGCAACGTAGACATCCAACAGGGGCGGGTTCCTCTCCTGCGGGACGACCTTCGTAGCCGTCACGCCATTTGAATAATAGACGATCCAGTTGACGCCGTCGGGCATCGCCTGCCGCAGGAAATCCTCGAACGGCTCCCGGTCCGGAGACTCCCCCTCGTCGGTCGGTCCTACGTATCCGACGGCCAGACTCAGCATCCGCTCAAGTTCCGACCCCTCGGCGAACGGGCAGGGGTCGCCGGCCGGTTCATTGCAATCCGCGTCGGTTCGCGGCTTCGTGTTGACCATGACGCGCAACGTGTCCGACCCGATGCGCTCCAATTCTGCCCCCTGGAACGTAGCCGGACTCGTCGGCAAGCGGAACACCGCGCTAATCGCGATCGCGGTAAACAGAATGACGGCGACCGTGATGACCTCGACCAGCTGCAATTGGCCCTCGTCATCGCGCCGGATCACAGAAGCACCCGGAAAAAGATCCACGCGAGAATCGTCATCGTGAAGCTATGCTTCAAGCCGTCCGTGGCGGCCCCGCCTGTCATGACGCCCGCGACGAGCCCGCCACCGATCGCCTGGATGAGCGCGCCGTGGAAGAACACCGTGATGAAGGCGTCCTTGTCGAAGCCAGAGAGGTTCAACCCACCGACCTGCTGGCCGCTGGAGGCGCTCGTCGCCTCTTCGAAACCAGGTAGGAACTGGGCCGCCAGGACGAAGATGACGACCAGGTAGACGAAGAACGCGATGTAGATGATGATCGAGTAGATCGCCATCTGGCGCTTGCGTTCCTCGAGGATCATCTTGATCTCCCGGGCATCCTCGGCGGCCGCAGTCAGGATGTCGATGACGTTCCCGCCCGCGCTGGCCGCCTCCGTGATCAAGACGACGGCGCGCTGGATCAGAGGTGTATTCACACGGTCGGCGAACCTCTCGAGCGCCACAGTGAAGCTCACACCCCACTCGACCTGCGCGGACATCTTCCGGATCTCATCGGTCAGGGCGCCGTACGTCCCCTGCGCGGCCGTCAGGAGGGCCCGCGGCAGCGTCATGCCGGCACGCTCGGACTCCGCCAAGTCACGCAGGAAGTCGGGGAACTTGTCATCAAGCGCCCGCTGCCTGCGGAGCTTGTACGCGTGGTAGAAGCCGTACGGCCCGACGCCGGTGAGGAACGCGAGGATCAACAGGTCGGTGCCCAGCGTCGGCTGCAGCGGCGTCCGATCGAGAAGCGTAAGGACTCCGGCGATGACGAAGACGGTGGCGAAGAAGCCGCTGACGCTATAGAGGACGGCCCGTTGGACCTGCTCCGGCGACAGGCGTTTCTTCGCGATGACCTCGCCGCGCTCCCGGCGCTGCTCGCGCCGCTGCACGTAGCGGTGTTGGAGGTACCGCGTGAGCATCAGGCCCATCACGACGGCGCCGGCGATCAAGTAGAAGATGATCAGGAAGTTCGCGGTCCGCTGCTCCTGCACGGCGATGCGTTGGGTGGCGACGCCGCCGACGAAGAAGATGGAGACGAGCAGGAACACGAGGCCGATGAGGTACGTGCGGAAGGCCCGCTTCTGAATCTCGTCGCGCATGTCCTTGCCGGCCTTCCGGGCCTCCTTCACGGCCCGCAAGGCGACGCCGACGAGCGCCGGGTACCGTAGGACGAGCTTGAAGGCGAACAGTTGGAAGAGGACGCCGAGCGTCACGATGTAGACGCTTTGATGCGGCTCGATACCCGCGAAGAGGCCGGTCGTCAGCACGCCCATGCTCACCAAGAGACCGACGAGGATGACCAGGACGCTCAACGGAAGCAACACGTACGCCGCCGCCTTGTGCCACGGCCGGACATCGACCCGGCTCTGGTACGCGGTCCGGGCGATGATCAGCATGTCGAGGAAGAGCAGCGTGAACGTGGCGAAGAGCACGTAATTGGACGCAAAGGCGATGGACGCGCTCGTGTCCGCCTCGATCACGTCGAGGAACGCGAGAAGGGCGAGGACCTCCACTACGGCCATCAGGATCAGCAGGATCGTCGTGGAGACGCTGAGGCCGTTCAGTACGAGCTCCCGCTTCGTGCGGTGCATCATGCGTGCCCCGACTTTGGCGCGACCGGTCTTCCCGAAGCCCGCCTTGAGGAACAATCCGAGCGCGCCCCACAACAGGATGCTGGAAACAATCAGGAGCTGGACTTGGCGTACCTCGTTGGTGGCCGGGTCCTCGGCCAAGAAGATGACCTCGGCGAAGGAGAGGGGGATGAGGATGAGCAGCCCGAAGATCAACAGCGTCAGGACGGTGACGACCGCTTGGACCGCCTTGCTGCCCTCGTCGCGCGGGGGCTCGTCCGGAGGCGCGGCCGCCGGCGCCTCCGGCTCCGGCTCCGGCTCCACGGGCGCGCCGGCCGCGGGCTGCGGGACCGTGTCGGCCGGTTGGGGTGCCGGGGTTTCGGGTTGGTCGGCCATCTTAGACCTCCGGGATCATCGATCGGAGCATGAAGACGTAGCCGGCGTTGATGATGGGCAGAAGAAGGTAGGTGAGCAGTTGCAGGTTCTGGATGCCGCCGCCGCTGATGATGCCGATGATCGCCAACATGACGATCAGGAACAGTGGCGCGGCGACGGCCACGGTCACGTACGTCTCGGCCATCAGGCCCATCGTCTCGATGAACGCCTTCTGTTCCTGTCGGTTCTCGAACTGGTATCGTTCGGCCTTCCCCAAAAAGTATGCTTTCAGGTCGCCACCGGACGTGATGGTGGTGATGGCGCCCTGCATCAGCTCCTGGAACTTCGTCGAGGGGCTCCGGTCAATGGCCCGGCGGAGCGCCGTGACAATGTCCATCCCATGCATCTGCAGGTCCTTGTAGATGCGCGCCGCCTCGTTGGCAACCTCACCGTAGATTTTCTGCTTCGCCAGGCTCTTGAAGATCTCCGTCGGGATGACGCCGGCGGACGCCATCGCCGCCACGTAGTTCAGGGCGTACGGAAGTTTCAGGTCGATGTCTTTGGCCCGCTTCTTGGCCTTGCTTCCGGGGTCCCCGACGCCCAGCGCGTACACGAGGAAGGCCACCAGGAGCGGCACCACCCACAGCATTGGCGCCAGTTGGCCAGCGATCGGGTAGATGGTCGCCACGCGCGGCACGACCAGCACGAAGGCGAACCCGACGAAGAGCAGCGTCACGAAAAACGTGATCAGCGTCGTGGCCAACAGGTTGGCCAGGAACGCGTCCGGATGCATCTGGATCCGGGCCTTGCTCAGCGTCTCGCTGAGCCGGCCCGGCTTCATGTACTTCCGGACGGTCCGGCCGAACAGCCGGTACCACGTCCGCTGCATCCCCTTGAGTGCCACGGATTACCCCTTCTTGGCCCGCCATGGGCGGTCGCTTCGGATGATCTCCATGACCTCGTCTGGGTCCTTGTAGTACGTGGCGACGATGCCGCCGACGTCGCGGAAGTCGCGGATGTCGTGGCGAATCAGGTATTTGATGATCTCGACGCGGTTCTCGAGTTCGCGCCGCATGTCCTCCGAGGTCTTGCCCTGTTCGACCTGGATCCGTTCGAGGACGTAGCTGACGCCGCTGTACTTGAACGAGTCGTCCTTGGGCACCCAACGGAACACCTCGTTGGTGAGAATCTCCTGGGTGTGCGGGTCGAGACCGACGATCTCGCTCAATTGTTTGGTACGGCGGACGCGTTTGCCGCCCACACGCGCCTGGACCTGGACGCTAATCACGTCGAGGGCGCTCAACAAAGAACGCGGGATGTTGATCGGGTCGGATTCCAGCCGGTGGATGACGGCGTCGACGCTGTCGGCGTGCATCGTCCCGTACGCTGCGTGACCGGTGGCCATCGCCTGGAAAAGGTTGTACGCTTCGGCGCCACGGACCTCACCGACGACGATGTATTCGGGCCGCTGGCGCAACGCGTTCTTCAAAAGCTGGAACATGTCGATCTCGCCGGCCTGGCGGCCCTTGTCGTCGCGTGGACCGAACCCGGTCCGCGTGATGCCCGCGATCCAGTTCGGGTGCGGTAGGTTGATCTCCCGCGTGTCCTCGATCGAGACGATCTTCATCTGCGGCGGGATGAAGAGCATGATCGCGTTGAGCCCCGTCGTCTTACCGGAAGCCGTGCCGCCGGCGTAGATGGCGGAGGCGGCGTGCTGGATCGCCAGCCACCAGTAGGCGAGCATCTCCGCGCTCATCGTGCCGAACTTCACCAGGTCCGGCGGCGTGAACGGCTCGTCGCGGAACTTCCGGATGGTGAAGGTCGACCCGTGCGCGCTGACCTCCTTGGCCAGGGTCGCCTGCAGGCGCGACCCATCGGGCATCGTCGCGTCCAGGATTGGATCGGAAATCGACACGTGCTTTCCCGCACGTTGCGCCATCCGGATTACGAACGAATCCAGCTCCTCGTGGTCGCGGAACTTGACGTCCGATTTGACCGACTCGTGCTTCCGATGGTACAAGAAGACCGGTTGGTGCGGCCCGTCGCATGAGATGTCCTCGATCATCGGATCGCGCATCATGACGTCGATGCGGCCTTCCCCGATGAAGTCCCGATAGATGTAGTAGAGAAGCTTGTCCTTGACCTTCTTCTCTTCCTCTTCGTCATCGCCCATGTCGATCGCGTAGTCGTACACGATCTCCTCGAACTTTTGGACCAGGAACTCCTCGAGGCCCTCGTCCTCCAACTCCTGCGGGGTCGCGTCGAGCACGTCGACCATGGTGTCCTCGATGAACGCCAGGACCTTCCGCTCGTCCTTGGTAAGCTTCGGTTCGATGAC
Organism: uncultured Halobacteriales archaeon; assembly: GCA_964641035.1. Taxonomy (GTDB): domain Archaea; phylum Thermoplasmatota; class E2; order JACPAO01; family JACPAO01; genus CAZXJU01. Next base: position 16,709 of record CAZXJU010000003.1, read on the forward strand.
CCGGTACCGGGTGTCTTTTTCGTCCTTGTTGAAGACGACCTGGACGTACGCGTGGGGCGGGTTGACCGGGTAATATTCGAGCTGTTCGTCCGCCTCGGTCAACGGGAACAGTTCCTCTTCCTCTTCCTCGTCGTCATCGTCCTCGTCCGCCTCGTCCGCCTTCTCTTCGGAGGCGTCAGGGTCGCCAGGCTGCGGCGGCACCTGGATCGTCTCGACGGTCGGCGCCGCCGGACCGCCGGCCACGTCCTGAGGAGTCTCCCATTCCGGAGCCTTCACGACGTCGGTTCGGATGGCGCGCTCCTCCAACTGCGCCTTCATCGCCTTGTCGCGCTCGTCGGGCGCCAACTCGTGGACCGACTTGCGACCCCGTTTCTGGCCCGCCTCCGGGTCGACCGCCTTCTCGTCCTTGGCGCCTTCCTCACCCTTCGGTGCGGCAGGCTCCCCAGACGCAGGCGGCTTCATCCGTGGCGTCTCGGGCTGCGCGGCGGGCTTCTCCTCGGCCTTGCCGGCCGGCGCCTTCCGGCCCTTCGAGGGCGCGCCCTTCGCCTTCTTGCCCGACGATCCCGCAGAACGGCGCATCCGGCTGACCGGGCTCTCGTCGCCATCGTCCTCCTCCTCCTTCTTGGCGTCCCGCCGCATCCGGCTGACCGGACTTTCTTCCTTTTCGTCTTCGGCCATGGTTCGGTCCCTACGTGATCTCAATCTTGTTAACGGGTGGGCTCACTGTAGTGTCGTAATGGTACGAGACGACGACCTCGTCATTTCCTGCCGGCACACTTCCTCCGATCGCGCAAACGATATGGTCCGTGGTGCAGTCGTCCGCAGGGGCCGGAAGCACCTCCCCCGCCTTAAACGTCGTCGAAGTGGCTTGGATCTGCCCGTCGACGCTGACCACAGACACGGACTCCGTGTCCAGGTCGACCGTATAACGGAACCCACGGAACTCCGGCGGCACATCCAACGTGCGGGTGTAGAGTAGAGCCGGCCCTTGCCCGGACGTGACCGTGCCGTAGGTGTCCCGGGCCTCCGACCCGATCTCGAATGCGTCCAGGACGGCCGCCGCGACCCGGTTGGCGATGTCGCCGAACTCGGCGTGCGCCGCGAGCCGGTCGCCCGACTCGGCAATGATGTTGAACGTGGCCATGCTCGCAATCAGGATCAGGAACGCGATCACGAAGCTGAACAGGTAGCCGATTACCTCGCTCACGCCGACGTCGTCGTCGGCGAACCGTCTAGGCGTTCCGGACAAAGCCGCTCACCACCGCCTGACTGAGTTGGAACGTAAACGGTTGGTTCGCCGCCCCCGGGTTATACAAGACGTCGACGTCGCCGCCCGAGCAGTCCGCCGGGGACCCGCCGCCGGTGAACGAATAATAATCGGGGTCCTCCAAGAGGAAATGGTTGCAGAAGGCCTCCTCCAGCGCCCCGTCGATCTGGAACCGGACGAAGTAGGTCGATTCGAGGAGCGGACGTCCGCGGCTGGCACCGTAGTTGTCGACGAGGTTGACCAAGATGCTGAACTCACCGCGGCCACTGGAGCCTTCCGTCCCCGTCAATTGGAGGACGCGCACAAAGAAGTCCCGGTCCTCCGGCGTCGAGCCGAATACCGGTTCCTTGATCGACGGCGTCTGACGCATGAAGGTGCCGGTGACCTGTTCGAGCACCGAAGACCCCATTTCGAGATGGTTCAAGCTGCCGGTGCCGGCCTGCGTGTACGTGAAGCGGCCGACGTCGAGGATCCACGTCTCGGCCTTCACGATGCTGCTCTCCTTGTATTGGATTCGGAGCACGTCCGTCGCGATGGACACGGGGGTGACGTGCTCCTCGAGGTTGAGGGTGCAGCTTCCCGCCGAGGCGCACGTTTCGTCCGCGACGAGCGTGAACTTGCCCCCGACCACCCGCTCGGCGGTTGCTTCGCCGGCGGCCGGAATCCCGGTCAGGATGATCGTGTCGTCGTCATCCTGGTAACTGGTGACGCGGTAGTCTGGGTACGCGGCGTCCGTCATCGCGCTGACGGCCCACCGGTCGCCGCTGCCGAACGCGAGGCTGCCGCCGGCGATCGAGAGCGTCGCGACGCGCGTGTTCTGCGGGTCTCGAAGGTTGCGGATCTCCTGGTTCAGTTCCAGCATCTGCGTCTGAACCGACTGGTACTCCGCGTGATGCTGCAACGCCTGGATCGCCGGTACCCCCCACGCGAGGATCCCCGCCATCGCCATCACGACGATGACCAGAATCAGGACGGTGCCGACGACGGGGCTCACGGCCGCCGTCTGACGCGCGAAGCGGGCCACGGCGTCCCACCAGTCGCCGCGACCGTCAGAACACGCGTCTCGTCGACTCAAGCCACAACCCCTTCTCCGTCTCTTTGTACAGCATCAGCTTCGTCGCGTCCGCGACCCCACGCATCTTGGTGATGCTCATATACGAGTAGAGGCCGAAACCTTGTCGGTCGACGCCCAACTCGATGACGCCGTCGGCCATGTGCCGGGCCTTCGTTTCGAAGCGCGGGTCCGCGACCCCCTTCGTCAGGCTCATCAGGCTCACCGCCTTCATCCGTCGGGTGACGCCGGTCACGCCCTCGACCATCTGGAGTGCCACCTCCGGCCCGTACGCCTCGTGCACCTGCGTCAACGACTCCACGACCACCCGGAACGGCTTCTCGGTGTCCTCGTCCAGGATCCGCGGCACGATGTCCTCGGTGACGTTGACCGCGTGATTGTTGATCCCGAGTTTCTTCAAGGCGCTGGCCGGCAGGTCCCGGAGCTTCACCGAGTAGGAGTCGAAGAAGACGAGCTTGGCGATGACCTCCTTCGTCAGGAACTGTTTGACCTGCTCGACGACCTCCTCCTTCGGCCGCTCCAGGCTGTAAAAGTAGACGGTCTGGCCCGTGTTGAGGCCGGCGGCGGTGAACTGGACGTCGAACATGAACGGGGCGTTGCTGGGGTCCGAGAGCACCAGGATCGTGCTCCCCACGGGGAATCCCCCGCCCAACTGCGCGTCGAGGCCTTGCAGGCCCGTGGTCACCAAGTTCATTGTCGGTCCCTAACGTAGGCTGCCGCCGTTCGGGGGGCCAACGTATCCTTCTCTCTTATATCTTATATCCATTGTGTCCCAGGATGGCGGACCCCTTCCTCCTTGGCCTGCTTTTCGGTGTCGGCCTTCTGGCCGGGGCCGCGTCCGGGCTCCTAGGGATCGGAGGCGGGGTCATCATGGTGCCCGCGCTCGTCTTCCTGGCCGACGTCGGCTTCCGCGACGCAGTGGCCGCCAGCCTCCTCGTCATGGTGCTCGCGACCCCGTGGGGCGTCGTGCGCCACCGGCGCGCCGGAAACGTCCGCCTTCGGACCGGCCTCCTCCTGGGCGCATCCGGCTTCGTCGGCGTGGTCGCCGCCACCTTGCTCGGCCGCTACCTCAGCGACACCCACCTGATGCAACTCTTCGCCATCCTCCTGGTCGCCAGCGCCCACCAGCTCGTCTACGGCCGCCTTCCCAAACGGACGATCGAATCCTTGTGGCCCGTCGTGCTGTTCGGCTTCTTCGCCGGACTCATCGCCAAGCTCCTCGGAGTCGGCGGAGGCATCGTCATGGTCCCCGCCCTCGTCTTCCTAGGTGTGGGCATGCATGCGGCGGTGGGAACGAGCCTCGTCGCCGTATGGACCAACGCCACGCTCGGCTCGGCGATCAACCTCTTCGAAGGCAGCACGTGGTGGGTCTGGTCGGTGCCACTGGCCGTCGGGTCCGTGCTCGGCGTCCCGGCCGGCGCCGTCGGCGCGCTGCGAAGCCACGCGGACGTGCTCCGACGCCTATTCGGCCTGCTCCTGGTCTACACCGCCCTCGCCCTGGTCATGCGCAGCCTAGGGTAGCGACCAATACCGAAACGGTGAAACGCCGCCGCCTCCCTGGGACCGGGCGTGGGGGGAAAGCATTTCGACGCCCGCGTGTGGCGCCGGGTCAACGACCGGTTCCGTCAAGGCGACCATTTCTACGTGGACGCGCCACGACCGCGCCCCTACCGCAACAAGGCCCGTCGGATGTTCGACTGGTTCCCCGTCGAGTCCTCCGTCCTGGTCCAGGCGGCCTACCTCGCCAAGAACCTCGTGAACATCCAACGGTTCCCGGACGCGAACAAGCGCACCACGAGCGTCGTCCTGGAAGCCTTCCTCGAGGCCAACGGCTACCGCCTGGAATGCAGCGACGACGAGTACGTCGACTTCCTGCTCCAAGTGCAGCGCCGGGTGCCCCCCGAGATGTGGGACGGTCGCTCCTTCAGTCTCCTCGAAGAGTACATCCCATGGCGGGACGACGCATACCACGCGTTCCTTCTCGAATGGCTGGCCGACCACACCGTTTCGAAAGGTTGAAGTAATACGCCAGCGCAAACAGGAGTGGGATTGGATGCCCATGCGTCGAATCGAGTCGCTGCACGAGATCGAAGACTTCCTCAGCCTTGTCGACGACGTCAGCGAACGTCGCCAAGAGGTCCTGCGGAGTCTCGAATACGCCTGACCGGCGAACGCTTTTTCCGTACGCCGCGTTGCGCGGCACCGTGCACGTCATCGCGAATTGTGCCGCCACTCTTGACGGCGCCATCGGGTTGCCGGGGCCGCGACCGCTGCGGATCTCCAGCGACGAAGACATGGCGCGCGTCCACCGGTTGCGCGCCGACTGCGACGCCATCCTCGTCGGCGTCGGCACGGTCCTAGCCGACGACCCGAAACTCGATGTGAAATGGCACCTCATCGACCGGCCCGCAGCAGACAATCCCCTGCGCGTGGTATTGGACCGCACCGGCCGGACGCCGTCGGACGCCATCGTACTCGACGAGCGCGCCCAGACGCTGCTCGTCCACGGGCCCGACGGGCCGACAGGAGCGGGCCGCGTGCACGTGGACCTGGACGACGCGGGCCGCATCGACTTGGGGAAAACACTTGGACTCCTGGCCGACCGAGGCGTCCAACGCCTCCTCGTCGAGGGTGGCCAAGCCGTCCTTACCAGCTTCCTCGACCAGCGCCTCGTCGACGAGTTCTCGGTCTACCTCGCACCTAGGATCCTCGGGCTTCGTGACGCGCCTCGCATCGCGGCGGCCGAGGCACCCGTGGAGGCGGACCTGCGGTTGCGCGACGTGCAACGCGCCGGCGAGGGAGTCGTCCTCTTGTTCGAGCGCGCCGGCTAAAGAAGTTGGGAGTCCGAATGCTCGACGAGGATCTCCTCGTCGAGGACCTCGCCGCCGGCCGCGTCGATCTCGACGGACCCTTCGGCGCCGGCAAGGCGCCATACGGGAAGCCAATACGTTCCCTCGTAGCGGATGCGTACGTCGTCCTCCGCCAGACGGACGCGGCGCTTGACGACGACGCTCCATTCGTCGCTTTCCTGCTCCTCGGTGACCTCGCGGCCGACGAGGTCTTCCAGGTGGCCTAGGACGATCTTGCGTGCCTCGTCCTCATCGACCCGGACCTTCAGTTGTTCAACGTCGGCTCCGTCCGCGTCGAGGGGTGCGGTCTGCGTACCATGCTGCCACACCTGGGCCCGCTTCATCCACGCGTCGACGCCGACGCGGCCGCGCTTGGTCTCCGCGTCGAGTTTCCCGTCGACCAATACGTCGGCCTCGTACGCGAAGACCAGGTATGGGACCAAGCGGAGGCGTTCCTCGCGCACGCGCCGGATCTTGTCCTTTACGAGGTTGTGGGCGACTTTGCGGCCGACCTCAAGCCGGAGCACGCCGGGCGCGCCGGGTGCCTCGTCCTGCGAGAAGGCCGGTGGGACATGGAACTCGGAAGAGGATTGCGACCCGGCTTCCTTTGGAGGCTCGGGCTCTTCGGCCGGCTCGTCCTCCTCTGCGGACTCGTCCATGACCTCGAAGTCGCGGCCTTCGTTTCCCGTGGCGTCGAAGGAACCGGCGGACTCTTCGGGCGGCGGCGCTTCATGCCGGCCCGGCAGTTCCTCGTAGCCGCGGCCTTCGGCGTCCACCGGAATCGCAGGGCTGGCCGGGGAGGCGTCGGCCTCTTGGCGTCCTGGAAGCTCGTGGTAGCCGCCGGCGCTCGAATCCTCGGGCGTCGCCTCGTCGGACCCGGCGGCGGCCCGGTTGGCCAAAAGTTCGAAATCGGTGCCGGCGGCCGCGTCGACGGGCGAGGGCGCCGGGGCCTCCGCGTCCACGTTGCGGGTGTCTCGCGGCCGACCAGGCGTCGGGTCGGCCGAGCCGGCCGTGGCAGTCGGTTCGCCTTGGGGCGCGTCCGCCCGCCCAGGAAGCATCTCGAAGGGTTGGTCGTCCTCGGAGTCCCCCGGAGCCTCGGCGGCGGGCTCCTCGTCGGACGGTTCTTCGGCCTCGTCGTCGCGGCCCGGCAGCATCTCAAACGGCTTCTCTTCGCTTTCCGGTTCCGGCGTCTCCGCCCCGGACGGCTGTTCGGGCTCGTCGTCCCGGCCGGGCAGCATCTCGAACGGCTTCTCGTCGCCTTCCGATTCAGGCGTCTCCGTGGGGGACGGTTCTTCGGCCTCGTCGTCGCGGCCCGGCAGCATCTCAAACGGCTTCTCGTCGCCTTCCGATTCAGGCGTCTCCGCGGGGGACGGTTCTTCGGCCTCGTCGTCGCGGCCCGGCAGCATCTCGAACATGCCCGCCTCATCCGACGTGCCAGCGGCCGTGGCCGCAGGTACGCGAGACACGTGGGCCTCCGGCTCCTCGCCGGAGGAACCGTCGGACGCAATCGCGGCATCCGGCTCCACCTCTGGCTGGGCGGAAGTCTCGGGTTCGGCCGTGTCGAACATGTCGAAGGCCGCGGCGGCCTCCGGCGTCTCGTACGACGATTCGTCTTCCGACTCCGGTTCGGTGTCGGACTCCAGTTGCGTCTTGATCAATGGGTCGGGCTGGTCGACGAGTCCGGGGCACGTCTCCTCGAGCACCGCCGCACCCAACAAGGTGCGGACGCGGTCGGCGTCCCACACGGTGATGCGGCCGTCGCCGCTGGCGACGTCAGGCCCGTGGCCAAAGCTCACGAGAATCCCGTGGTCTGCGCGTGTCTCGTCGAGGAACCGCTGGAACCCGTCGAGGAAGGATGCGGCCGGCGGCTCGGACTCGTACCAGAACTCCATGGCGACGGTGCGCTCGTCCTTCTCGGCCCACAATGGGACTTGGAAGGATGGCTCCCCGGCCGCCGGCTGAGCATCTACGGTGGCGCGGTAGCCGAAGGAGCGGAGCACCTCCGCTAAGACATCTACGAGCTGAGGCATGTGCATCCCGCCCCTATGGACGTTGGGGCCTGTTGATAGGGTTGTCGATTTGCGTCGTGCGCGCGGGAACGTTTTATCCGAGGGCGGCTTGCTTGGGCGGCCGGGAGGTCGAGCGGCTGAGCAACCCCCCAAGCTACCTTTCCAAAAAGTGGATCGACGCGGCGCGACGGCGCGTAGAGCAGATTCCAGACCTCGCGGAGACGGTCGGTGGCGTGAGTCTCTCGCTGTTGATGGTGGTGACGGACCGGCCTGGCCTCGACGGCGAGGCCATTTTCATCGAATTCGACGAAGGCGAACTCGAGCACGTCAAGGCGGGGCCTCGGGAACGGTTCGAGGACCGGTACAGGGACACCGAATTCGCGGTCTGGGCCTCGTACGACACGTTCGCCGAGATCCACGCGGGCCGGCTCAACGAGAAGCTGGCGGTCCTTTCGGGGCGTGTGCGGCTGAAGGGTTCGATGTTCCGTGCGCTGAAACTGCTGAAGGTCGTCGAAACGTTGAACGCGATCCTGCGAAAGGAACCGGCCCGGTATTAGCGGCCATGGCCGCGCTCGTGGATCAGGAGAAGCACGAAGACCCACGCGGCCAGCACGAAGGCGCCCGCGAACGCGTAGGTGCTGAAGGCGGCGGGGCGGAGCGCGACTACGACCGCACCGCCTAGCACGAGCGCGCCCACCATCGCCGTGAACGTGGCGAAGTACGTGAGGCGGGCGCGGCCCCGCATGTGCTCCGTGAGGCCCTTGATTTCGACCTGGGTCGTAAGCTCGCCTTTCTCAATCCGGCTGAGGATGCGTTCCAGGTGGCCCGGGAGCGTGCGGAGGAACGTCGAGAGGTCGGTAGCGGCGTCGCGGAGCATCCCCAATTGGGCCTCGGCGCTGAGGAAATGCTCGCGTGCGACCTTGCCGACGAACGGCGTGAGGACCTCGACGAGTTCGTACTCGGGGTCGAGCTCCTTGCAGATCCCGTCAAACTGGTACAGCGCCCTGGTGATGAGCATGAAGTCGGACGGCAGAAGCATGTCGTGCTCCTGCGCGAGGACCAGGATCTTGTCCAACAGCACGGGGTCGGCGGGGCTGGGGCGTTCGACCTCGTAGTAGTCGAGGATTCGTTCGAGGTCGTGGAGGAACCGTTTCGGGTCGTACTCGCCGCGCTGCTCGCACAGTTCGAGGACGGCCTTCGCCGTGCCCTCGAGGCTGCCTTGGTTGAGCTCGACGATCATCTCGAAGATCGTCTTGGCGCGCCGTTTCGTGACGCGTCCGAACGCACCGAAGTCGAGGAAGCAGATCCGGCCGTCCTCAAGGATCAGGAGGTTGCCGGGGCTGGGGTCCGCGTGGAACAGCCGGTGGACGAAGATCTGCTTGGCCATCGCCTGCGCCAGGATCCGCGCGAGGTTCTCCCGGTCCATGTCGGCCAGCTCCGGCTGGTCGCGGGCCCGGAACTTGATGCCGTCGATGAACTCCATGACGACGACGCGCTTGGTGGAGAACTCCTCGAA
>CAZXJU010000003.1:25521-30520 GCA_964641035.1 uncultured Halobacteriales archaeon
TGATGCCGTCGATGAACTCCATGACGACGACGCGCTTGGTGGAGAACTCCTCGAACACCGCGGGGATCTTGACGTCTTCATCCTCTTCGAAGTTCTCACGGACCGCCTTCTGGGTCCGGATCTCGTGGGAGAAGTCCAGCTCCTTGTTCAGCATCATCCGGATCTCCTCCAGGTGGTCGGCAGGTTGCCACACGCGGCTGGCTGCGAAGACGCGTTCGGTGAAGTTGACGATCGCGCGGAGGATCTGGAAGTCGATCCGCATCCGTTCCTGGATGCCAGGGTGTTGGACCTTGACGGCCACGTGGCGGCCGTCCATCAGCGTGGCCCGGTGGACCTGGGCGATCGAGGCGCTGGCAATCGGCTCCTGCTCGAACCGGAGGAACACCTGTTCGAGCGGCCGGCCCAGTTCCGATTCGACGACCGTCCGGACGCCGTCGAACGGCGTCGCCGTGGTCTGGTCGTACATCTTCTTGAATTCTTCAATGAATTCGGGAGGGATGAGGTCGGGCCGCGTGCCGAGGAGCTGGCCGATCTTGATGAATGTCGGGCCGAGGTCCTCCATGGTCCGCCGGACGCGGTACGGCAGCGTCTTGACCTGTTTGCCGTCGACCCCGACAGGGGCCTTCTTGACTTCCTTCGGCGGACGCTTGCCGTAGAACGCTAGGTCCTTGAGCACGGAGGGGAAGTTGTGCTCTAGCAGGATGTGGAAGACTTCGTTGAAGCGTTTGCTCTTGGTGAGCCTGGTGGCCGGCACGGCGTCGAATACTTAGAGACGCGTTATGAAGATTCCCAAGAGGTCCCGGGGGGCGGCTGGGCGCCTATGCGGCCGCTGAGGCGGTGGCCTTTTTCCCGTTCTTGCGGCCGCCGTCGGTACTGGCCTTGAGTCCCAGCGCCTGCGCTTGCTTCTGGAATTTCCGCTTGATTTCGACCGCGGCCTCTTCGACGTCGCGGCGGCGCCCTTCGACGCGGCGCTCCAGGCTCTCGGCGGCTTGCCGGGCCTGGGCCCGCCGCTGCGCCACCTCGGCCGCCGCGCGGTTTTGGGCGGCTTCCCAGCGTGCTTGCCACTCGTCCCGCTGGTCCTTGACCCAGGAGCGGGTGGTCGAGACGGACTCCTTCAACGGCGCCTCCACGTACGTCTCGAATGCCTTCTGCAGGCCGCCGTCGGCACGCAGCGTCTGAATCAGGTGTCCGGCTTCCTCTCGCGTCGCCCGCGCCTGTTCGGCCACCAAGACGCGCGCCTGGTGGAGCCGGTCGCGCACGGTGAACGTGTATTCCGCCCGGCTGCCCGGCTGGACCACCAGCAGGTCTTGGCCCGCGAAGCTCTTCAGACCGCCGATCTGACCGTTCGTGTTGACGCGCTTGGTTCCGATGACTTGCCCTTCCGGTCCGATTTCGATACGCATGTTGATTCACTCCAATCTTGTGTGCCCCACAATGGCGCACAGTAATCTACACGCGTGCTGGGTTTATAGCCTCTTCGGCCGGGACCGCCGGCACGGAGGCTGCGCGGCTGGCCTGGGCCGCCTCGGGGCCGAGGACGACCGTCTGTGCGACCATGTCGCCTACGCGCTGCCGACGCCGGCTGGCGGTGATCACGAGCAGGGCCGCGGCGTAGAAGAACATCGCGAAGTCGAGAATCCGCACGACGTTGCGCGTGAACGTCGTGATGAAGTCGGGCGGACGCGCATCGAGGTCGACGACGCGCAGGCCCAGCAGCCGCTTGCCCGGCGACCTGCCGGACCAGAAATACTCGAAGCCGGTGAAGTAGATCAGCTGCAACGACCACGCCCAGAAGAATAGGGTCGCGAACAGGACGATCGGGGAGAGGAAGTCACGCAGCGCCCCGATGAGTACCGCAGCAAGGATGGCGAACAGGACGCCCATCACCGCAGCGTCGATCGCGAAGGCACCCGTGCGCCGGCCGATGTTCGCGTACCGTTTCCGTTGGACCGTCTCGAGCCGTTCGAGGAGGAACTGTCCTTGGAACATCGCCCACCGGGCCACCTCTTCGTCGGCGTCGGCGTCCCGGGCGGACTCGACCAAGAGGGCGTACGCGCTGCGGGCCGGCGGGTCCGACAAGAGTTCGTCCGCGGCCTCGTTGGGACCGGTGCCGCGTTCGCGTGCCAACTGCCGAAGGCGCGTCTGGACCGCGGTCAGGGTGCGCTGCACGCACGCGTCCCAATGGCCGTTGACCAGCGCCTGCGTACTGGCGGCCAGCTGGTCTTGGATGCGTTCGCGCCGGATCTCGTGCTCGCGTTGGCTGGCTTTGTAGTTCTTGAGGTTGGCCGTGGCGAAGACGAGCACCAGCGCCAAGGAGAGCACGCCCGCGATGTAGACGAGGTCGCGGATGCCGGCGCCGCCGAACGAGCCGACGAAGCCCGGTGTGAGGAAGAGTTGGGGCAAGTGGAAGAAGTCCGCCCCGATCAGACTCCCCAAGGTGGCCGTCGCGTACGCGTACGCCGGCGCCTTCGGGCTTTTGCGCGAGTAGAGCACGAGGGCGAGGGCCGCCGCCATCAGGGGAGGGATGAGCATCCAGGGGAATTCCGCGACGATCCCGGCGCGGGGTTGGACGCGCGTCAGGAAGAAGCTGACGATGGCGACACCGAGGATGCCCAGCGACCAGGAGACCGGGTGGATCCGTTTGGCGCGCAGCAGGTGGACCGAGAGGACCGTGGGGATCAACGCGCCGGCGACGTTGAACGCGAGCAGGTAGTTCCCGTAGACGAGGAAGGGGATGTCGATGGAGAAGAGCGTGGCGGACAGCGAACCGAAGATGAGCAGCCCGATCTCCTTCTGCGTGAAGCCGATCCGTTCGAACATGCCGCGGTACGTCCGCGAGAGCACGAACAGTGCGACCATGAGGACCGCAGGCAGGAGGACGAAGACGAAGACCAGAACGAGCAGGACTAACACGTCGACGAACAGCGCCATCGAGGCCGGCCAACGGCAGGCCCGCCTTAATGGATTGCTTCGTCGGTAATCTCAAATCGGGGGCCTCCTTCGGCGGCCCGTGGCCGACATCGATGAAACGGGCGATTCAGGCGCCGCAGAGCCTGCCGAATCGACGCAGCCCGGCGCGCGGGAGATGTCGTCTACGTCCGAACGGCCAAAGCGGCCGCTTGTTGCGGGCGTCCTTCTCCTATTCCTGGTCGGCCTCGGGCTCTTCCACGGAATCTTCCAGATTTCGAGCCCTGGCGAGGAAATCAATGAGTCGCTGCGTTTCTCGGACATCAGGTGGACCGTACAAGGTACCGTGCACGCGCCGAACGGAACGGCGTTGGCCGGCGCCACGGTCGTTTCAAACCAAGCGCCCGAGCACAACGCCACGACGAACGAAACCGGGTCCTACCGCATCGGTGGCCTGGCCGCGGGCTTCAACAGCCTCAACTTTTCCCACCCCGAAACGGGCAACCTCACGCTGAACCTCGTCCTTTTGCAGGACGCCACGGCGGACGTCGAGATGCCGCCGGCCGGCCGGCCGGCGGTCGTTGACCATCACTCCGTGGCCGACCAACGGACGATCGCGCGCACCTGGGGCGTGGTCGTCCTGGTTCTAACAATCGCGACGGCGGCCGGCGCGGTCGCGACGTACCGTCGGGGGCCACGAAAACTGGCAATCGCCGGCTGCGTAACGGGGTTCTTGGTCGGCCTGTTCGCCTGGGATCCGCTGGGCCTGATTATCGCGCCGGCTGCCTTGTTCCTGGTCCTTCGCGACCGGTCCGATTGGCGTTAGACCGACGCCGACCGGTGGCAGGTGGGGCACTCGATCGTGTGCGGCGCCACCGGATTGAGGATGGCCCGGAAGCTCGACGAGCAGTCCGGGCATTCGAGCTTCGTCTTCTTGCCCTTGGTCGCTTCGAGGACACCGACGGTCTTGCCCCAGGTGCGATTGGCGCCTCCTTGGATGAATCCGGCGGCGACGTACCAGCCGATGACCGGGAGCAGACCGGCGAAGATGGCCGGGTAGATCGCGGCGACCGGGCGCGTCTCGCCCGCCTTGATCTGGGCCTTGAGGACGCTGCGGCCCGTGAGGTACGCCGCGAGGAACCATCCGAGGACCGGTACCAGGAGGAAGAGGACGAGGCGCCCGGCGGGCCGGACGCCCTCGTGGAGGAAGGCGCGGAGTTCCGCGTTTACCTTGTAGAGCCAGTAGAAGTAGTAGATGTTCAGCGTGAGGATGCTGAACAGGATCAATAGGACGACGCTGCGGACCCGTCCGATGTAGACATCCGTCGCCACGGGGGCACCAATCGCGCGGATACCTCAAGTCCGTATATAACCGTACTGAACGGCGGTCTACACGGCCAACGTGACGGCGCCTGCGACGACGGCCAGGGCGCCGAGTACGATCGCGGGTATGGAACGCCGCTCGCTCGGGTCGCGGACGCGCGCCAGAATCCCGAGGCCGACGGCGCCCACGCCGAACACGAACGGCACCAGGTAGGCGGCCAGCCAGAAGGTCAGCAGCCCGATGACACCAAACAGGTATGCCCAGGGACCGGGCGCCTGCGACGGCGCCTGTTCCCGTGCCGTATCGGGATCCGGAATCTCCGGTGTCGCGCCGGGTTGGCCAGGCACTTGGTCGTACGGCGCGGAGAAGCCGCATTTGGGGCACGTGGCCGTCTCGCCTGGCTCAGCCTGGAGGGTGGTACCGCAGATCGGACACTCCAACATCGCCATAGCGCCTGCGGCCCATACGGGTCTCCCCATTAATGCACGTTGCCGCGGAGGGCCAGGGCCGCCCTACGCGTCGTCCGCGTCCTTGGAGGCGTCCTTCTTGTCGCGCTTGGCGGCCTTCTTGGACGATTTCTCCTTGGCCTTGGCCGACTTCGCTTTCTCCTTGGCCGCCTTTTTCTCAGCCTTCCGTTCGGCGCGTGCCTCACGACGCCGGCGCCACGCCTCTTTGGCCCGTGCGAAGCCGCCCGACTGCCCGGCGTCTGCGTCCTCGTCGGCCTTCGCATCCTTATCCTTCTTGGAGCGGGCCTTCTTCCGGCCAGCG
>CAZXJU010000004.1:0-29577 GCA_964641035.1 uncultured Halobacteriales archaeon
GCGATTCTGCGCCAAGAACCGGCGGGCCGCCCATTAAGGCTTGCCCACCCGGACGAAATCCACCTAAACAAGGCGCCCGTACATGCCCGTGATGGGCAGAGCGCGGATCCGGCTGTTCGGCTACCCGTTGCACCCGACGGTCGTCGTGTTCCCGGTGGCGCTCTTCCCGGCGTCGTTTCTGGCCGATGCGGCCTACGTCGTGACCGGCGACGCCTTCTGGTGGCGCGCCGCGTTCTGGGCGATCGGTCTGGGCCTGCTGGGCGCCGTCGTCTCGCTTCTCACCGGCTTGGCCGACTTGGCGCGCGCGGTGCCGCGTGCCGGCCAAAGGACCGCCGTCCTGCATGGCCTGCTGGGCGCCGCGCTCACCGGACTCTACGCGATCGTCTTCGTGCTGCACGCCGGCGAACCGGCCTCCACGCGCGTGCCCGCACTGGTCCTCAACGGGACCGGGCAGCTGCTCGTCGCCGGGCAAGGCTTCCTCGGCGGCCGGCTCGTGTACACCCACCAGGCCGGTGTCGAACCGTCACCGCCGACGCAAGAGCGCCACGGCGGCCAAGAACGCGACTAAACCCGAGACGGCCGACGGCCACGGTGTGTGGGCGCTTCCTTCGAAGACGACCGTGTCCGAGGGCAACGGCGCCCCGTTCTTGACGGTGAACCCTTCCTCCCACGACAACTCGTACGTTCCCTGCGACGACCGTACCGTCGCATGCAGCCGGTACGTCCCGTCCGGCACCCGCGTCATCGCCTCCGGACTGCGCCAAGAGAGCCTCACCGGCTCCGTCATCCTCGAATGGTCCGTCCCTTTCGTCACGTCGACGAGCACCGGTTCGAAGGAGACCGGGCCGTCCACCCGGATCTCGGCCGACGACTCGTCGACGTCAAGCGACCCGAACGCGCCCCGCACCGTCCAATGGAACGCATACCCGCGGTCGGGGAGACGCTCGATCTCCCGGTCGTCGAAACGCAGGACCCGCGTCGTGTCGAAGATGACGCGCGCCGGATACTCCGGCCCGAACCGGAACCGCCACCCGCTGTCGGTGTACGACACGTGGTCGTTGCCGTCGACCTGGTAGACGACGCCGTCGATCGCAAGACCCCACGCGCCCGGCGGCTGCGGCTCGTCCTCGTGCGGCCCATGCAGCCACGGGTACTCCACCGGCATGAACACTCGCAGCTCGTACACGGGATCCTCACCCGGCTGGCTGATCAGCGTCATGCCCGAGTCCGTCGGCGGCGGCACGTCCCCGTACCCGCCCGTGTCGCCCTCCGCGATGGTCCGCGGGTGCTGCGTGTCGAACGCGGCGTGCGCCCGCGCATACAATCCGAGGTTCGGCACGAGGCCCGTCTGGTTGACCGGCGACGGCACCACGTCGTCCGCCGCGCGCATCGTGTCCGGGCTCACGTAGACGAACACCTGCATGTACTCGCCGACGACCGGCACGTCGTAGACGAGCATCCGATGCACATCGACCAGCCATCCGCCGCCATCCAGCGGCACGACGGGGGCCGGGGTGAAGACCATCTCGAAGTCGTTGTTGCGGAACTTGCAGCACGGCGCCTCCTCGGAATGAACGTACAGCGTCGGCAGGAGACTCGGCGTCTTGATCG
Source organism: uncultured Halobacteriales archaeon (assembly GCA_964641035.1). Lineage (GTDB taxonomy): Archaea > Thermoplasmatota > E2 > JACPAO01 > JACPAO01 > CAZXJU01. Next base: position 1,612 of record CAZXJU010000004.1, read on the forward strand.
ACGCTTCCGCCGCGGTGGGAGGCTCCACGTTCAACGTCCAGTCCATCATCGGGGACTCGCGCGTCACGTGGGCGAAGAGGATGACGCGCACCGGTTCGTCGCCGGCGCGGACGACGCCGCCGTTGGCGGCCGCCGGGTCGCACGTCTGCGGGTTGACCGAACAGCCGTCGTACGGCTCCGCAGGAGGCGCCTGCGCACCCCCGGAGGGCACCGCCGTCATCGTGAGGAACGTGCCGATGACAGCCAGCACCACGCCGCGACGCATCGCGTCACAAAGCCGTCGCCGCCGCTTTAAAACGTTCTTGTCGGGGCGTTCAACGACGCGCGCGGCGCCAGACGACGAACCCTGCGGCCGCCGCGCCGGCCACGAGGCCCGCGATGGCGACGACCGGGGAGCCCGGGCCCTCGTCATGGTCCAGGAGCCCTGCGGCGCCCAAGTCGACCTCTTCGGAGACCGTCAACTCATACGTGCCTTGCGCGTTGCGTGCCGTCCCGTCCAGGCGATACGTGCCGTCCGGGAGCTCACTGGCGGCGTCCGGGAACCGGACGACGACTTCGACGCTGCCCATGCGGCCCGGCCGTTCCCCAGGATACTGGAACGCCTCGATTCGCGGAGCGTCCACGGGCTGTCCGTCCGGCCCGGTCACCGAGAGCCGCAGGTTCTGCACGTCGAGGTCCTGGGCGCCCCACAGGCCCGCGACCCGCCACCGGAACACCACGTCGTCGCCAGACCGTCCGGCTTCCAGGCCCGTCGTGTTCACCGCGTCCTCCGTACTCAGGATCAGACGCGGCGGGAACCGGTCGCCGGTACGCACGCGCCAACCCGACTGGGTCGCCTTGGCGTCCTCCGTCTCGACCTGGTACACGACGACCTCCCAGACGATGCCCTCCTCGGCGACGACCCGTGGCTCCTCGATCGTCATCGGCACCCGGAACTCGTACACCCACTCGCCATCCGGCAAAGCGACCAGGGCGACCGCGCCGGCGGGCCCCGCAGGGTCCGTACCCAGTCCGGTGGCACCGGACGCCAGCAGGGTCCCGTGGCCGGGGAACCGGCCGGTCTCCAACCGCATCGAGACGCCGACGCCCGGCATCGCACCGAAGCCCGGCCCGGCGTCCGAGTCGACGCCGCCCATCGTGTCCGGGGAGAGGTACCAGAAACCCCACACGGTGTCCCCGACCAACGTGAAATTATACGCCAAGGAACTCGGCCGCGTCAACCGGTCGGGTTCCTTGTCGAACGGCGTGGGGAGCTTCGTGGTGACGAACTGGAACCGGTTGTTCTCGAAATGTGCCACCGGCATCTCGCCGACGTACGCGTCGACCGTCGGCAACGAGAACCCCTGGTTCACGTCGGGTTCACCGACCGGGGTCCGCGTGTCCAAGCCGCCGACCTGGATCAGGTCCGTCAGGTGGCCGAAAAGGATGACCTTGACGGGACCGTCGCGGACGATCTCTCCGCCGTTGAGGCGGACGGGGTCGCATTCGGCCGGGTCGCACCCCGTAACCCGGTTGCCGGTCGACGGCTGGGCCGCCGTGCCGGACGCCGTCAGGGCGAACGCCAGGACCACCAGGAACGCCATCATCGTCGGACGCATTCGCACCACCTACGGACTCCCGACACCTGCCATCCGGCTTTTTAGCGTTGCCGCCCGTGTCACCCGTCGCTCGTCTCGGACGGGTCACCGGGTGTCAGGCAGCCGTACCCTACCACATGCAGGCCTTGGCTGATGTCGGAGAGGAACAGGACGCCGTCGTGTACGTTGACGTCCCAGATGAGACCGCCGCCGCCGACTTGCCAGTGGCCGGCCGGCCGGACCCAACGCGTCGGGTCCGCGGCGTACGAGGCCAGGTCGAACGAGAAGAGCCCGTGCTCGTAATGCGCCAGGAACAGGGTGCCGTTGACGATCTGGATGTTGTGTTGCAGGTACGTCGGTTGCCGCTCGTCGTAGATCCAGTAGCCGAGCAGACGCGGCTTGTCCAGGTCGGTGAAGTCGTACACCTTCATCGAGTTGTACCCGACCTCGCTTGCGCTCACCAGGATCCGTTGGCCCTCCAGCCAGGCGACCTGCACGGTGTGCGAATGGGTCGGCACCGGGACGGGCACGTCCGGCGACGCCTCCGGCGGGACGCTGGCCAACGTGCGCGGGTTCGCCGGGTCGTCCACGGCCAGCGCGACGATGCCGTAGAAGCCGTTGGCGAGCCAAAGGACGTGCGACCCGACGTCCTCCTCATACGTGACGTACGAGTCGTGCGGCGCCAACGCCTGCGGGTAGATCGCGTGCGGGGCCGTCGACGTGTAGGTGGCCACGTGCTCCAGGCGCGCCTGCGTCCCGTTTCCCGCGATCTGGTGCACGAGGACTCCCGTGCCGCTGATCGAGGGGGTGACGAAGACGTACTGCGTCCCACCGATCTCTACGGGGAACATCATGTGCGCCTGGCCGCTGTACTCGTCCGGATGCGTCAGCGTGTGGAGTTCGGTGGGCTGGAACGCGTCGGCGAGGTCGACCAGGCTGACGCGGTCGCTGAACCCGACGATCGCGTAGCGGCCGGTCACGTCGAACTTGACGTCGTACGTGGTGCCGCTGTCGGCTGCAATCCACACGGACATCTCGACCGGTTCTCGGGGGTCGCTGACGTCCAACAACGTGAAGCCTTGACGGTTGTAGTAAGCCAGGAGGGCCAGACCGTCGTGCATGTCCAACTCGCCGCGCGTAGGGATGGGGCCCAGGTCGTCGACCGGGTCGTGGACGATCGTCTCGAAGTTCGCACTCGTGCCCGATTCGGGGACGGAGTCCACGGTGCACGCGACGCCTTCCATGAGCGCACGGACCGCTTCGTAGGCCTCCGACACGACCGGCAGGTCCGGTGCCGGGCCCACCGACGGCTCCCCGTCGTCCGACACGCAGCCCGCCAGGCCGACGGTCGCGAAAAGGAGCGCCACGAGGACCGACGGGAACCAACGCCGCATCATAGCGACAGGCGTGTCGAACAAGGATAAGCGTTTTGCCGTGGACGCGTCACGCGCCACCCAGACCGCGTCGGCGACCGGCGGCCACCACGGCCAACCCGACCAGCAACGCCACGAACGTGGCCGCGCCATCGAGGGCCGGCGTCGTCGAAGTGCCTTGCAGCCGGGTGCCGGCGACGTCGCGCACCTGCGGCCATCCGTCTTTGACCTCGAAGGACGCGTTCCATTCGGCCTGGTACGTCCCTTGCAGGTTCATGACCGACGCGTGCACCCAGTACGTCCCGTCGGCCAGCGGCTCGTCGGCCAGGTCGTGACGCCACGTCGCGTTGGCCGGCTTGAAGTGGCCGTCGTGGTCGACGCTGTACCGCATCTGAAGGAAGTCCGGGTCGACCGGGACCGGCCCGTCCACATCAAGGCGCACGGACGCCGGGTCGATGTCGTAGGAGCCGAACACCGCGCGGACCGACCATCGGAAGAAGAGGTCGCCGTTGGCCGTGTGGATCCACGAATCGGCCGTCTGCAACGGCCGGTGCATGTCCCACACGATGCGCGGCGGGTGGTGTGGCCCGCTGCGAAGCCGCCACTGGGAGTCCGTCAACCGCACCGTCTCGTTGTCCTCGACCTGGTAGACGATTAACTCCAACGTGACGCCGCCGCGGTCCCGGTCGCCTCGCACGGCGTCATGCACGCTCGGCACATGGTGCCGCACGATGTGCATGGGCACCCGGAACTCGTACACCGGGTCCTCGCCCGGTAGGCTCACCATTGTCGTCGTAGACGTCACGGTCTTGGCCTCGGGATCGCCGTACCCGGAGCCGGTGTCGCCCATCGCCACGAGCGCCGCCGGATCCTCCGTGGCGTGGCGGCCCTCCACCAGGCGGGCATAAACGCCGACGGCCGGCATCGCCGCCGGCGACGGCCCCGCCGGCGTGCTGCGGCCCGGCGACAAGTACAGGAAGACCGTCACCTCGTCGCCGGCCAAGTCCAAGGGGGCGCCGAAGCCGGGTTCCTGGTAGACGCGGAAATCGCCGCCCTCGAGGAATTCGACCGGCCCAGGGGACCCGAACCAGATGAACCGGTTGTTGCGGAACTTGCAGCACGGGGCCTCCTCCGCGTCGGTGTACACCGTCGGCATCAGGAAGCCTTCGTTCACGTCCTCTTCCTCCTGCGACGGCGGCTCCATGTTCACCGGCGTGTGCTGCAGGAGACCGTCCGGATGCGCGAAGAGGATGACGCGCACCGGTTCGTCGCCGGCGCGGACCTCGCCGTCGTTGGCGGTAACCGGGTCGCACGTGGCCGGCTCGCACATCGGCTCGTCCGACTGCGCCGACGCGGGCGTCGCCGCCCACGGCACCAGGAGGACTGCAGCGAGCACGACCCAGAAACGCACGGGTCTGAAGGCCGAAGGCATCCTAATAAGCCTTATCGTCGAGTGCTGGAAGGGCCGGTGTCCACATCGGAGTCGTCCCGCGGGGCGTACCGGTGGCCGCCCTCGACCTCGATCCCGAAGATGCGCGCCGCGTTCTGCCACATCAGCATCTCCAACTCCTTCCGACTCAACTTCAGCGACTTCACGAAGTCCAAATACGGCTTCATCCGCACCAGCGGCCAGTCCGTCCCGTACAACAACTTGTCCCGCTCGCCGGCGTACGTGATGATCTCCCGGACGTTCTGCACCATGTACCGCTCCAATTTCGACGTGTGCTCTTCCGCCAGGATTAGGCCCGAGATGTCCGCGTAGACGTTGTCGTTCTTGTAGATGATCTCCGCGCAGTCGCGCGTCCACGGGTTGCCCAGGTGGCACATCACGAAGGTGACGTCCCGCCAGTCGACGGCCACCTCGTCCACGTTCAACGGATGGGCGTACTTCAGCTTGCCTTGCGGCGCGTACGTGTCGCCCGTATGGATCATGACCGGCACGTCGTGCTTGGCCGCCAGCTCGTAGACCGGCTCGCACACCTTGTCGTACGGGAAGAACGGCTCGTAGCCTGGATAGAGCTTTAGCCCGTGGATGTGCTCGCTGGCCAACCGTTCGTCCATCGCGTCCCAATCGACGCCCTCCTTGGACGTGAGCGGCACGCCCTCGACGACGTGGATTCGCTCGTCGCCCCACACCTCCTCGAGGACCTGCGCCGCCGACGGCCGGTCCGGATTCACCTTGTACGACGTGATCGCCACCGCGTGGCCGATCTTGTGCTTGTCCAGGTGTTCGCGCAACCGAAGGACGTTGTCGCGCGTCGGCACGGCGGTGCCTTCGTGGTAGTTGTTGAGGTGCACGTGACAGTCGATGACGCGCCCTGGCGGCCAATGCCGATTCGTGAAGGGTACGGGGACCGGGACCTTCGCCATCAAGACCACTTCACGCGCCGCGGCGTATTTTTCCTTACCGGGACGCGCGCGCCGTGCGCAACCCGTCGGCCAGCGCCTCGACCGCCTCGGTCATCCGGTCGACCTCCTCGGGCGTGTTGTACGCGTGGAACGACGCGCGGACGCTGCCGGTCAGGCCGCGGCGTTCGAAGTACGAGTGGACGCAGTGCGCGCCGGCGCGCACCGCGACGTCCGCGTGCTCGTCCAGGTAGACGGCCACGTCCAGCGGGCCCAACCCGTCGACGACGAACGGCACGATGCTCGTCCGGTCCCGCCACGACGGACCCAGCACCTGGACCCCTTCGATGTCGGCAAGCGCCTTCGTGGCCCGTTCGTTGAGCCGGGCGTCGTGCGCCGCGACCGCGTCCAACCCCAGGCCGGCCAAGTAGTCGAGGCCCGCTTCGACGGCGACGAGGCCCGCATAGTTGCCGAGGCCCGCCTCGAAGCGCGCCGGCCGCTCCGCCAGCTCGTACCCGTCCGGTCCGCTCTGCGAGACGGTGCCGCCGCCGAGCGTCAACGGGGAGACCGTCTGCCACGCGTCGGGCGTGGCCACGAGCGCCCCGACCCCGCTGGGCCCGAGCATCTTGTGCAGGCTCAAGGCGACGAAGTCGGCCTCCAGCGTCCGGAGGCCGCAAGGTCCGTGGGCCGCCGACTGGGCCGCATCGACCAACAGGAGACCGCCCGCGTCATGGACGCGGCGGGCCGCGTCCCGGATCGACACGACGGCGCCGTCGACGTTGCTGACGTGGGTAAGGCTCGCCAACCGCAGCCGGTCGCCGGCCTCCTCGACGGCCTCCGAGAAGGCATCCAGGTCGAACGACCCGTCGTCACGCGTGGGCACGACCCGGTGGACCACCTGTTCGGTCCGCGCCAGGCGCAACCAGGGTACGAAGTTGCTGTTGTGCTCCTTATCGGTCGTGATCACCACGTCGCCAGGCTCCCACGAGAGCCCTTGCGCCACCGTGTTGAGGGCCTCGGTGGCGTTCTTCGTGAAGACGACGTCCTCCGGCGCCGCCTGCATGTGCGCCGCCAACCTGCTCCGGCCCGCCTCGACCGCCTCGGTCACGCGGCGTGAGAGCCGGTGGACGCTGCGTTCGCCGCACACGGGGAACTTGGCGTGGTATTCGGCGACCGCGTCGACCACGGGCGCCGGCTTGAGCGTCGTGCACGCGTTGTCCAGGTACGCCGTCGGCGCGCCGTCCGCCATTGTGTAGGAGGGGAAGTCGTCGCGGACGCGTTTAGGATCCATACGCCGCCTCCTCCACGTCCAGGTGTCTGCGGATCGCGTCCCAGACGCGTTCGGCCTCGGGCCGTTCCGTCGTCTTGATGAGCACCTTCCCGGACGGGAACACGGTGGCTTCGAGGTCCTTGGCGACCACCAGCAGGACGCGCGCATTGGCCACCGTCCGCCATCCGTCACCGACCAGGCGGGCCTCCAAGTCGTCCAGGTCGAGGTCCAGGTCGCCCTCGGGGATCGCCTCGAAGGCGGCGCTCGTCTTGCAGGGACGCAGGACGCTCATCGGTGTCGCTCTAGCCGACGTCCTGCCTATAAAGGGTGGCGTCTCAGACGTTGGCCGGCTTGGCGCGCTTGGCCGCGACCGCCGGCTCCTCGGAGCGCGGCGCCGGCGTCTCGGTCCGGGTGCCCCGGATCCGGAAGTCGAGGCTCAGGCCCAGCGTGAGGGCAGCCCCCACGGAGAACAGGATGAGACCGATGGTTCCCATGAAGGGGCGGCTGACGACGCCGGCGTAGTTGAGGCTGGTGAACATGACGAAGCCGCCGGGCGTGTCGTCGAAGGCAAACCGCAGGTCGAAGAGCCAGTACGCCCCGAAGAACAGGAGGAAGAGTCCGAGGACGAAGACCAGCGGGAAGAAGCTCCACTTGGGTGCCAGAAGGCCGCCGCGGCGCGCCGCGGACCGCGAGCCATAGGAGAGGAAGACGAGCAGCGCAAGGCCCACCAGCGCCACGATGAGCCAGAACGCCTTGATGCCCTCGAAGACGATGAGCTGGCTCGGGATCCTCGTCTGGACGAGGACGCTGCCGCTGAATATGCTGGTCGTCCACTGCCAGCTGACGCCGAGCCAGACGCCCGCGATGAGCATGGCCCATCCCGCAAGGAACGGAATCGGACGGGCGTATAGGGGGAAGCGGCGACGTAGGGCCATCTGGACTACTATGAACCAGCGGCCGTACATCTATATCTGCGTTGGGGAGAAGGGGGCATCCGCCGAAACGGCCCTCTCCAATGGGGGCTCCTAGGAAGGAACCCTTATCAACGGCGACGGGTCATGGGCGTTCTCGTGCCGACCGTCCGCGTCCGACTCTTCAGCCTCTTCCGGGAACAGGCCGGGACCTCCCAGTGCGACCTCGACGTCGACGGGGCCGCCACGGTGGCGGAGGCCCTCGACGCGTTGAAGCGCCGGTACCCTGGCCTGGCGTCGGCCGGCGACGTCCCGGTCCTGGCCGCCGTCAACCGGGAACATGCGGCCACCGACCGTCGCCTGGCCGACGGGGACGAGCTTGCCGTCTTTCCGCCGGTCTCCGGCGGCGACGACCGGCCCGTAGGCGTCCTGATGATCAGCGGCGGCATCGATTCGCCGGTCGCCGGGTACATGATGATCCAGAACGGATGGGACGTGGTCGCGCTCCACATGGACAACCGCCCCTACACCGACGACCGCGAGGTCGACAAGGCGTTCGACCTGATCCGCCGGCTCGAGACCGCCACGGGACGCGAGATCCCCAAGTACATGGCGCCGCACAAACAGAACCAGTTGGCGATCGCCCGCAACACCGACCGGCACATGCAGTGCGTGCTGTGCCGCCGGATGATGTGGCGGACCGCCGAACAACTGGCGAAGAAGGTCGGTGCGCAGGCGTTGGTGACCGGCGAGAACCTCGGCCAGGTGGCCTCCCAGACGCTCGACAACCTCGGCAGCCACACCGACGCGGTCGACATCCCCATGATCCGGCCGCTTCTGGGCCTTGACAAGAACGACATCATCGAGATCGCCCGAGAGATCGGGACCTACGAGATCAGCACGCGGCCCGGCCTCTGCTGCACGATCGTTCCAGAGAAGCCGACGACCCACAGCGACCTGGACCGGACGATGAAGGAAGAATCCAAGATCGACCCGGACGCATTGCTCGAACAAGGCATGTCCGGCCTGGTCCGCGTCGAGTAGGCGGGCCGCCCGGCTATTCGACGTACCCTTTGCGCTTGGAGCCGAAGGCCAAGACCGCCATCACGAGCGTGCCCACCAGGAACGTGATCCCCATGGGCGTGGTCGCCAACTCTTCCACGAACTCGGCAGGCGACGTGTCCACGCCGCCGACTTGTTTCGAGAACCCTTGGCCGAGACCGACGGTCGTCGGGTCCTCCGAATAATCCGCGTCGCCGGTCGACCGGCCGCCGTACTTGACGTTGCCTTGGAGGAATTCGTCGAGGTTGCCCTCGAGGTCGCCTGCCTCCTTGTATGACGCCATGATGTTGAGGTATCCGGCGCCCATCTGCCAGACGGGACCGTCCAGCGGCGTCGACAGCGACACGAGCAGGTCGTAGACCTGGTCCGGCGACAGGTCGGGGTAGACGGACACGAGCAAGGCCGCGGCGCCCGCCACGTGCGGGGTGGCCATGCTGGTGCCGCTCTTGGAGGTGTAATAGGTCGATTCGGGGCTCGTGGCGCCGGTGAGCAGACTGTCGGTGGACGCCACCGGCTTCGCGGCCTGGATCCCCACGCCGGGTGCCATGATGTCCGGATGGTCGTACGGCTTTGCGGAGGCGACCGGGTCGGTGCCCATCGAGGAGAAGCTGGCGCGGCGGTTCAGATAGTCGCCTGCGGCCACGCACACCACCCATGGCGCAACGCAATACTTGTTCAGGGTGCCTTCACCTTGGCTGCCTTCGTTGCCCGCGGCGAACGTGACGACGATGCCCGCCTTATAGAGGTTGAAGGACGCCTGGTTGATCGGGTTGAGCGGGTCGAAGGAGCCGCCGGTGCCCCAACTGTTGGTGACGACCCGGATGTTGAACCGTTCCTTGTTCTGCAGCGCGTAGTTGAACGCCTCGAGCACGGTCACCGACTCGAAGCTGACCTCGCCGTCGCTGTTCGTGATGCCGGCCTTGAAGCCGATGAGGTCGGCGCGGTAGGAGACGCCTTTGTATTTGCCACTGGACGCGTCGGCGGTTCCGCCGACGATGCCCGCCACGTGCGTCCCGTGCCCGTCCGTGTCGGACGCCCGGGCCCCCTCCTGGTAGTCGCCGATCAGGCCGCCGCCGGCTTGGGACGTCGGGACGACGTTCTCGACGAGGTTCGCACCGTACTCGACGTCGGGATGGGTGCCGTCGATGCCGGAGTCGACCACGACGATCCCCACGCCTTCTCCGCGGACCTGGTACGTGTTCCACAGGATGTCCGCCCCGACGTACGAGGCGCTCTTGCTGAGATACGGATGCATGACCTCGTTCGGGTAGAGGGCGAGCACGCCCGCCATCGAGGCGAGGGCGCCCAATTCCGATGCCGGCAGGCGGACGCCGGCCTGGTGGAGGTGCTCCCAGTGCCGGTGTTCGAGGCCCATCGCCTCGAGCCGTTCGACGACGTACTCTTCGAGAGCCGGGTCGAGCAGAAGGATCGCGATGGCCTCCGAGTCGACGTCCAGCTCGGCAGCGAGGTCGGGGTGGACGACGGCCGAACCCTCTGCTGCCACCTGCGCCCGCAGCTCGGGGTGGACCGCGTCCAATTGGGACGGCGCCGCAAGGGGATCGTCCACAATCGGCACCTGCAGGGTACCGATGGTCAACGACGCGACGAAGGCGATTGCAGCGAGTTGCACGAAGGAACGGGCCATGTCAGGTTACTACTAGGGGGCACTCCGCCTATAAAGCGGTTGTCGACGTGCGTTTCTCCCGGAAAGGCCAACCGGACGGGCGAACGTCTTATCTAGCCCGCGTCCGACTTGCGACCGATGCAACGCGTCGTCGCGCTCGCGCTGGCCGCCCTCATGGCCGCCGGGTGCGCGGATGCGCCTGCCGGCTCCGCCGACACTACCGGTTCAGAAGACACCGGCTCCGACGCCCACGCGTGCGCGGGCGGTGTGGTCACCGATTCCGAGCTGCGGCCTCTGCCCGGCGTCGTCGTGACCGCCGGGGCCGCCAAGGCGACCACCGGGACCGACGGCGCCTTCGAACTGTGCGGCTTGACCCCCGGAACGCACGAGGCCGCGTTCACAAAACCAGGGTACGTCGCGACCAACCGGAGTGTGACCTTCCCGTTCGACGACCGCATCGCCGTGGAGTTGGAGCGCGAGGCGACCGACGACCGACGGGTCGAGACCCGCACGTTCCCTCTCCACTACGCGTTCGGGTACGCCACGTGGGACGCCACGCTCGGCCGCCAAGGGGTCAACGCCTCCACGTGCGAACCGTGCACCTTCGAATTCAGCGTCCACGACCTGCCGGACATCGTCTACCTGGAAGCCGACTGGACCCGCACCTTCATGCCGCCCGAAGGCGCCCGGGACCTCATGTTCCACGTCTTCCGCGCCGGCGCCCCGTTCGACGCGGGCGACGACCTGGGCTCGGGCTCCAAGGAGAAGCCGTTCGCATTCAACTATCCGCGTCACGAGATCGAGAAGAACGGCAACGCCACCAACGGCGACGGTACGTACAGTTTCAGCGGGCTGGTCGCCTGCGACGGCAACGCACCCTGCGTCGACCAGCGCATCGACGTCTGGGTGAGCCTGTTCTACGAGTACGAACGGGTGCCGGCCGGGTTCACCGCGGTCGCCCCCCGGCCTTGACGCGGGGGCCAAACACTAATACGTGAGAACCACGGTCCTGTAGTAGAATCGAGGGATACCATGACTCACGTCATCGCCGAACCGTGCATCGGGACCAAAGACGAGTCCTGTGTGGAAGTCTGCCCTGTCGACTGCATCTACGACGGGGGCGAACAATTCTACATCCACCCGGACGAGTGCATCGACTGCGGCGCGTGCGTCAGTGTCTGCCCGGTCGAGGCGATCTTCGCGGAGGCGGACCTTCCCGACAACTGGTCCGACTTCTTGCAGAAGAACGCGGACATGTCGGCCAAGGGCCCCGTCAGCTAGACGGGCGCCGCTTCCGGTTTCTTACGCCACGACGAGCGTGTGCTCCGCCGACCACCAATTGTACGTCTCGCCGTCGGCTTGGATCCGCATGTGGCCGCGGTAGTAGTACGTCCCGGGCTCGGAGATCGTGCAGGTGACCTCGAATTCGCCGGGCACCGTCGTCGCCTGGTGGTTGCAGGCCTTGTCGTAGACGTCCGTCGACGGTTCGTCGGTGCTCTGGTTGCCGTAGTGGGCGCCCAGGTGGTCCGTGGCGTGTTCGACGTCGCCTTCGACGGTCATGTTGAAGGTGAACGTTTCGTCGGCGGTCGCGGTGGCCGGCGCCTCGTGCACGGTCAGCGTGTACGTGTCCGGACCGAGCTCAGCCGCGTCGCCCTCGTCGCCGTTGTCGGGGACGTTGGGCTCGGGCGACGTGCAGCCGGCGAAGGCCACGGCAGTCAACATGGCGACGATTCCGAGGGTTGCGTAGGATGTGTTCATCGACCCACCGAACCTGCGGCAGACGCAGCCCGGAGATAACCGTATCGTTGCGGTTCAAAGGGAGCCGGGGGGCACGACCAGTCGGAACGTCGTCGTGTTGTCCGGGTCGTCGGACAGGTCGTCGGCGAGCACCGTCAAGGCGTGGAGGTCGGCCAGCGTGCGCGAGCCGACTACGGCGTGGCCCGCGGCCAGCGGCGCCTCGGCCAGTCGATGGGCGGCGTCGACCACGTCCTCCAACGCGGCCTGCGGGATCGTCTCGCGAAGTCGGCGGCGGCACTGCGCCAACGCCTTGGGATGGCCGACCACACGCCGGATGTCTTCAAGGCGCGTACCCGGCGCCGCCAGCAGCGCATGCCGTACCGGCAGGTCCGCCTCGAGCCACACGACGGCGTGCTCCAAGAGCTGGAGCACCTCCGGGAACGGCCCGAGGACCGTGTTCCGCACCGGCAGCCACGCGGCGACGGCCTCGTCGTCGAGGGCCGCCTGCCACGCCGCGGCGAACGTGGGCCTTCCGACCCCGTGGGCCACGGGCAACGCCCGGCGGAGGCTGGTCTCACTCCACGAGCCGGGGCCGCCCTGGTAGGCGACCGGGACGGCGTCCTGCTGGCGCACGCTCACGTCGATGAGGGCGTCCATCCACGAATCGATCGCCGTGCGGGTCCAACCGACGGGGACGAGGCGTTCGGCGTACCCCGTGCGTACCGAGGCCTCCCGCGAGGCGTCGCGAGGCGGCCGCTCGGCCAGGTGTTTGAGAAGTGCGACGCGTTGCGCCAAGCGGACCCGTCGGACCAGCAGGTCGGCGACGGCCGCGTCGACGCGGTCGATGCTTGCGCGTACCGAATCAATCGAAGGCGCCGAAAACCCGGCGCCTGTCCGAAAGGCTTCCCTCCGTGTCGTGATCGTTCGTCACGCGGGCGTTGCGGGAGCGCGTGCCCGATGGGGGCCGCGCCGGCGGAATTGGTAGGGCATCACCGATCGCCACCCCAACTTCGTCCGGCATCGGTTATCAATGCTTCGTCTTGTCCCGCGGTGGGCGCGGGACCCACCGGGGGACCCGGCGGCGGTACTTGTCGTACGCGTCGCCCAGTTCGTCGCGCAGCAGGCGCTCCTCGCCGCGTCCGATGGCCCCGACGCCGGGGACCACCAGGATGGCCGCCGCGGCGATGGTGGTGCTGTCGAACGCGAGGCACGCGCCGACGAGGAACACCCACCAGCCGACGTAGAGGGGATGGCGTACCCACGCGTACGGGCCGCCGGTGACGACCTGTTGGCCCTTGAACACGGCGCCGGTCGGGGCGAACCAGGCGCCCAACGCGACGCGGCCGGCGACGGCGAGGACGAGGCCGGAGGCGCCGAGAACGACGCCCGACCACGCCAGGGGCGTCCAGTCGATGGGGACGAAGCCGCTCAATGGCACGTCGAGCCGGGCGCGCCAGCGGACCCAGGCGGCGGCTCCGACGAGTCCGAGGGCGTACGCGTTTGCCGCGTAGTACGTGAAGCCGTGCACGTTGGTTGCCCGGGTCCATGCCTGCCATAGACGGACGGGCGCATCGAGGAACGCCAGCATGTGCGCCAGGAACAGGATGCCCAGAACGTCGCCGGGATCGGCGGCCATCGGGCCGCGATGGCTCCTGGGTTCGAGAAAGGTTCGGTGCCCGCCGTTGGGCCCCGGTCGTCGCACGACGGTCCGGAAACGCCCATAACGAGCCTTGGCATTCACGGGTCTCGAGGAGCAGGAGATGGCGCAGGCCGTACAATCAATCTCGAACGTCGTGCTGCCGATCGAAGGCAGCAGCCAGGAGCTCGTGGCCCAAGAGTGGGCGGTCCAGATGGCGGCCGCCGTGGGCGCCCGGCTGACCGCGGTCCATGTGGCCACCAGCCCGAAGAAGGCGCCGGGCGACATCTTCGACTACGTGACCCGGCTCTGCAAACGCCACGATGTCCGGCTTGAGGTCAAACAACTCAACGGGTCGGACGTGGCGGAAGAACTGGTGGAAGAGCTGACGGCGACCGACCTGGTCGTGATCGGCACCCGGCTTTTGGGCACCGAATACCACCTGGGCAGCGTCACCGAAGGCGTGATCCGGCACGCGCCGTGCCCGGTGCAGGTCATCCGGTTGTGAGGTGCGGGCGATGCAGGTGATGGTCTTCTTCTCGATCCACCCGATCGGCCAGGGCGCGCACGTCGGGGACGCGGTGCGGCGCGCCGTCGCGATCATCGAGGATTCGGGCCTCGAGCACGAGGTCGGGCCGTCCGGCACGACCCTCCTCGGGGAGTGGGAGGACGTGTTCGCGGTCGTGAAACGCTGCCATGCGGCGCTTTCCGAGGATGGCGTCCGCGTCTCGAGCCTTCTGAAGATCGACCAGAAGCCCGGCCTCAAGGCCGGTGACATCCGCCGCAAGGTCGACCGCGTGGCCTCAAAGGACTAGGCCTCGACAGCGCCCTCATCTGGCGGGAACCTGCAAACGGACGGAAGACCCAGTCGGGCAGGACGCCACGCCGGCCTCGTCCCGCCGCAACGGAGTGGACCGGACAGGCGCCGGCGCCGTCGAACTTGAAAGCTCAGGCGTCGCGTTGCTTCGACGTCGAGGCGGCCGGCTTTTTCTGGTACTTGGGCCGCCACCCGAAGAAAAGCTTGATCTTCCGCCACAAGAGGCGAAGCGCCGACGTGTCGATCGGGCGGACCTTGGGTTTCGGGTGCGGCCGGGCGTACGCCAATTGGCGTCCGTTCGGGCCGAACCACCACGTCAGCATCAAATCAGGGATCCGTTCGCGTCTGGGGGCAAGGAGCTTCTCCGCTTCCTCGCGGAACCACGCGTTCGTGCGTTCGACGAGGTCGTTCAACTCCTCGGAATACCCCGGGGCGTCCTCGTCCGTCGGAGCCAACGGGTCGAAAAGCGGGTCTATGCCGGGGTTCGGCGTCAAGGCGGGCCACGGTTGGGTCTCCCGTCCGGCGCCGCAAAGCGCGATCGTGGTCCCGTCTTCGTCGGTTTCCGCAAACCCCTCGAAGTAATTGTTGTACGCGTGCTCGTCGGGTAATTGCCCCACCTCGTTTGCCCCCGACCAATTGAGCGGGGCACCGGTCAAAAACGTTGGGTTGTGCGCTTATCGCCAGACGACACCAGGAACGGGTGCGTCGGGGTATGCCGCCGGAACGCATGGCGAACGATTATACGCCGGGACGGCCGCTTCGGGTACGGGGTTCGCATGGTGGATTGGAGTCTTCTCGGCATCCTCCTGACGACGCGCGGCGCGACCGCGGTCGCCTTGCTGGCCCTGTCCGGCTGGGTCATCTGGCTCAACCCACGGGACTCGCTGCACCGGGCCCTTGCGCTGGTGCTTTTCGTGATCGCCATGGAGCGCGGCCTGTTCTTGCTTGGCGGGCAGCCGGTGCTCCTGGGAGACTTCATAGCGCGCGTCCTGACGTACTTCCTTCTCGCCATCCCGTTCGCCGCGCTCTGGTTCGCCGCGGCCTACGCCCGCCGGTACCATGCCCCAGGAACGCGCGTCCGACGGATGGCCTCGCATCCGGCCACGGGGTACGGGATCCTCGCGGCCGCCGCCGTCGTCCTCATCCTGTACGCATGGGATCACAGCCTGTTCGTGAGAGGCGGCACGCCTGGGTTCGCCCCGCTCGAATTCCACCCCGCCCTGACGGACCTGGCGTACGCCGGAGTGGCTCTCCTGTTGGCCCGTGGCGTCGACACGACTGAACGAGACGTCTGCCGGCGCGCCTTGACCTTGAGCGCGATCGGGTTCGCGATGCCCGTGTTCGTGTCGTCCACCTTCCAAACGGCGGTCGCCGCGATCGCCTTGACGGGCCACACGTGGCCGGGCCGCCTCGACGTGGTGGGCGAACCCGTCGTCCAAGTCCGCACTGTCCTCTACGTCGTCAGCATCGCGATGGCCGTGTGGGCCCTCGCCATCCTTTGGCGCCGTGGCCGGGCCGCGGGCCCGGGTTCCCCGCCGCGCCGCTGGAGCGTGCGAGCCACGGGGGCTGCCGCCGCGGGGACCGTGCTCGCCGTCGTCTTCGCCGGCCTCTTCGTTACGGTGGAAGACCGATTGGCCGTCGCGTACGCCTACGCCTTGGTAGTCGGCTTGTGGTTCCTCGCCCTGCCGGCCTTGACCGGGCTGGCGATCCTCCGCCACGACCTGTTCGACATCGACGTGAAGGTCAAGCACGGTCTGCGCCGCGCGACCATCGTCGGCCTGCTGGTCGCCGTGTTCTTTACCGTGAGCGAGACCGCGGAATTCGTGGTCGAGACCGGCACGGGCTCCACGGCCCTGGGCCTGGCGGCCGCCGGCGGCCTCGTGCTCGCCTTGCGGCCGTTGGAGCGCATGGCCGGACGGTTCGCCGACGCCGCGATGCCCGACGCGAAGACCCCCGACCAGATGACCCGGTCCGAACGCGTCGAACTGTTCCGAGAACAGGTCGAACTGGCCTGGCTGGACGGCGTGCTCCGGACGAAGGAGCGGATGCTCCTCGAGCGGCTCCGGGACCGCCTCGGGATCGATACGGAAGACGCCGCCCGCATGGAGAGCGAGGCGGCCTCCGGCCACACCGACCGCCGACGCGGCCAGCGTGCCGCACCGGCTTGATGCACCCAAAGACGTATGCGGGCCGATGCGATACGCAACGTTCCGAGGAAACCCAATGGACCGCCCACCCCGTATCGGCATCAACGGATTCGGACGCATCGGGCGTCTGGTCACCCGCGCGCTACTCGAAGACGACCGGCCCGTCGACATCGTCGGGATCAACGACCTGTCGACGCCCGAGATGCTGGCGCACCTGTTCGAATACGACAGCATCCACGGCCAGTACCCCGGAAAGGTCGAAGTCGACGACGGCGACCTCATCTTCGACGGCGACCGGTTCCGGATCCTCAGCGAGCGGGACCCGGCCAACCTACCTTGGGACGAGCTGGAGGCCGACTACGTCGTGGAGTGCACCGGCAAGTTCCGCACGCAGGACGACCTGGTCAAGCACTTGGACGCCGGCGCCCGGCGCGTCGTTGTCAGCGCGCCCGGAAAAGGCGTGGACGCGACCTTGGTACGCGGGGTCAACGCGCACACGTACGACCCGGCCAAGCACCGGACGATCTCGAACGCGTCGTGCACGACGAACTGCCTGGCCCCCGTATTGAAGGTGCTCCACGAGGCGTTCACCGTCGACCACGCGGTCATGACGACCGTGCATTCGTACACCAACGACCAACGCCTGCTGGACTCGCAGCATGACGACCCGCGCCGCGCCCGGGCGGCCGCCGTCTCCATGCTGCCGACGACGACCGGCGCCGCCAAGGCGATCGGGCTCGTGATGCCCGAACTGGACGGAAAGGTCGATGGCCTGGCGATCCGCGTCCCCACGCCGAACGTCTCGATCGTTGACCTGACGGCCCGGGTCAGCCAAAACGTCACCAAGGCCGACGTCGAGGACGCCTTCCGCACCGCCGAGAAGGGCGAGCTGAAGTCGATCCTCCGATGCGAGGAGCGTGCCCTGGTCTCAAGCGACTTCAACCATGACCCGCACAGCGCCGTCGTGGACGTCCCCAGCCTGATGGTCGTCGACGAGAGCCTGGTCAAGGTGCTCGCGTGGTACGACAACGAGTGGGGCTACGCCACGCGGACGGCGGAGCTCGTCCACGACATCGCCCAGGCCGAACCGGAGACCGACGAAGAACCGCGGGTCGCGGCGAAGACCGCGTCGTGAGGTCACCGGTCAACGGGGAGACGGCGGGTCGGCCTTGAGCCGCTTCTGCCACTTGGTGCGGAACTTCGCCAGCTTCGGCTTGACGACGGCCTGGCAATACCCTTGGCCGGGATTCCGCCGATAGAAGCCCTGGTGGTACGCCTCGGCGGCGTAGAACGTTTCGAGCGGTTCGACCTCCGTCACGATCGCATCGTCGTAGAGGTCCTCTGCATCCAGCTCCTTGATCTTCGCCTCGGCCGTCTGTGCTTGCGTCGGGCCGTGCGTGAGGATGATCGACCGGTATTGGGTGCCGACGTCGGGGCCTTGGCGGTCCTTCGTCGTCGGGTCGTGGATCGTGAAGAAGACGTCCAACAGGTCCTCGTACGAGATGGTCTCGGGGTCGAACGTCACCTGGACGACCTCGGCGTGCCCGGTGGAACCGGCGCACACCTGCTCGTACGTCGGGTCCTCGACGTGGCCGCCGGCGTACCCGCTTACGACGCGGTGGACGCCTTGCAGTTGCTCGTAGACCGCCTCCAGACACCAGAAGCATCCGCCGCCCAGCGTCGCCTTCTCCTTGCTCGAAGCCACAAGACGGCCATTCCGCGCACGGGTTCTTTAGGTTGTCCCCACCCGCCACCGGGACGTCCGGGGCCGCCGCGGCCGAGGCTACAGGACGTTGTCGACCAGGGCCGGCCCGATGAGAGCGATGCGTTCCTTGCGAAGCTCGGCCTCACGCCGCAGAAGCTCCTGGATCTTCCCGACGGTCTCGTCGTCCACACCCAGGACGGCCGCCGTGTCCACCGCGAGCTTCTCCTCGCCCGGCGCCACGCCGTCGGCCCCCGCGACCCGGAACGCGTCGTAGATGAGCGCCCGCGCCAAGGGCCGCATCGTGTCGTCGTCGATCGTCTCCAACACATCCTTCGACGGCTTCGTGCTGGCCAGGTGCCCCAGCGAGTCGTCGTCGACGCCGCGCTGGCGAGCGACCGAGAGGAACGTCAAGCGTTCGGCGTCGGAGATCTCGCCGTCGCCCTTGGCGATCGCCAGGACCGCCTCGCGCAGGCGGGACGCCTCTTCCAGCGTGAGGCTCCGTTCGACGCCCAGCTCCCGCTTCATCATGTGGTTCAGGACGCGCACGTTGACGTCCGTCGTCGTGTTGGCCATGTCCAATCCTACCTTGCCGTACGGCGGACGCGCACGACCTATCAAGAAGCGGGCGGGACCGCATATCCGTTGGGTATGACGGTTTCGGCCATACCCGGATGCGTGGATGGTCAGCCGCGGCCGGCCCGGGCCGCCTCGTAGCGCCGGATGAAGTCGTCCACGGAGGTCCGCGCGATCGCGTCGCCGACCAGGGAAAGCGGCAGGTCGTCCAAGCGGCGGAACCGGACGCACGACTTTCCCATGTCGAGCCGCTTGCCCGACTTCTTGTACTCGCGCGTGAACCAGCGCTCCGTTTCGGGGTCCGCGTACACGTTGTGCAGGTAGAGCGACATGTACTGTTTCTGGGACGCCAGCGACGCCAGCGCCAACGGTTGGCCGTTGTAGGTCTCCGCATACCGGTCCAACGGAACGACGTAGGAGATCATGCCGTACTGCATCGTCTCTTCGTAGCCGGCCGGCAGGTGGTCGAGGACGACCCGCCGGACCTGCGACAGGGCGTCGCGCCGCTCGGCGGGCAGTTCGGCCAGATAGGCCGCCACCGTGCGCGCGTCGCTCGTCGCCATGCCGCCCCGCCATCGGGCGGCGGCCGGAAAAAGCGTTGCGCTTCCGGACGTGGAAGTCCCCGCTCCCGGATTTGAACCGGGGACCTGCCGGTATCTTTCCCGGCACGGTGCTCGCCAATGACGGCGCCGTCGGCCTTAGGGTCTACAGCCGGCCGCTCTAGCCAGTCTGAGCTAAGCGGGGGTTCGCGATGCCGCCACAACCCCACATCGTATATAAGGCTTGGATGGGGGGGCCTGGTGTGACCCGCGCCTCGCGCCGACGGCCCAGCACGGGTGTCGGTCGGCCTGGGCCACGGCATCTCCGCGTGCCGTCGGCGCCTCCCTTAACACCGTACACGCGGGCGCGCGATGATGCAAATCGGTCCGATCGCCCGCGAAGGCCGCGACCGCCGTTGCGCGGCGCGTTGCCTACCGCCGGACGTTGGTGCCCGCCGTCCGCGTCCCGACGGCGAACACGATACGGCAAGCGAGGGCCAGAGTCGCCCGCGGTCTCGGGAAACGCGGTCGAACCCAGCGACCTTGGCGGCCCGGCACGCCGGCAGAACCCCTGTTTCCACTGGAGTTCCACATGAAATGGGGGGCTTGCCGCCCAAAGCGCCGCCCGACGCGGCAAGGGCCCACATGGCCAACAATTGAGGATTAAGCTTGACTGAGAGAGCCAGACGCCATTCCGTGGGATTCAGTCAAAGCCAAAAAACAGGCGATGTGGGCGGGCCGACCCGGTGGTGGTCAAACCAATGAGTTTAAGTAGAGCACCTCCTAATTACGTGTCAGACAAAGGCGGACAACCGATGACCCTTGTGCGACAAGGGATGTCGGATGTCTGTCGGATGTCGCACGGAGGTCAGACGCATGGCAAACAAGACGGAGCGCATCACGGTCCGGGTAACCAAGGACCACTTGGACATCATCGATGCGCTCGTCGAGGTCGGCGAGACGGAGAACCGCTCGCTGGCCATCCGCCAGGCGATCCGTGAATTCGTCGAGCGCAACACGCCGCAGGTGGGCCTGCTGAAACAGAAGAAGCAGGAACAGCAACAGCTCAAGGAGCTGGCGGCGCAGGTGCGCGAGATTCGCGAGATGACCAAAGAGTGACGATCCGAACGGGGACAGGGATGCCCCCCGACCTTCGGGGCGGCCCGGTGGGCCGCCCCGCAACTACCAGCCGGCCGGGCCCCCCGACGGGGGCCCCCAACCAACCGCGAGAAAACAAGAGGGAACGGAGGAGAGGAACACATGGGATTTGAAAGTCTAGTCGGCACGGCCATCGGCCACGCCGAAACAAAAGCCGCTACCGGGAGCTCCGAAGTCGAAGAGTTCGGGACACCCAAGATTGTCATCGTCGGCTGCGGAGGCGCCGGCGGAAACACGATCAGCCGGCTGCACAAGATCGGCGTCAAGGGCGCCGACACAATCGCGATCAACACGGACAAGATGGCGCTGGACGTCGTCGAGGCCGACAAGAAGCTCTTGATCGGCAAGACGATCACGCGCGGTCTGGGCGCCGGCGGCTACCCCGAGGTGGCCGAGCGGTGCGCGGAACAGGCGCGCAACAAGCTGGAGGAGCTCCTGCAGGGCGCCGACCTCGTCTTCATCACCGCCGGCATGGGCGGCGGCACCGGCACCGGCAGCGCGCCGGTCGTCGCGGACGTCGCCAAGCGCCTGGGCGCCATCGTCGTGGGCATGGTCTCCACGCCGTTCAACGTGGAGCGCGCCCGCATCGTCAAGGGCGACGAAGGCCTGGCCCACCTGCGGAAGAAGGCCGACTCGGTCATCGTCCTGGACAACAACCGTCTGCTCAAGTACGTCCCGAACCTGCCGATCGACCAGGCGTTCAGCGTCATGGACCAACTGATCGCCGAGACGGTCAAGGGCATCAGCGAGACGATCACGCAGCCGTCTCTGATCAACCTCGACTACGCCGACGTGAAGACCATCATGGGCTGCGGCGGCGTGGCCGTGATGCTCTATGGCGAGGCGAAGAACTCGGACGGCGGGACGGCGCTGGTGAACGCGGCGCTCAACCACCCGCTTCTCGACGTGGACTACCGTGGCGCCACGGGCGCGCTCGTGCACATCACGGGCGGCCCGGACCTGACGCTGCGGCACGCCGAGGAGGTCGCCGAGGGCCTCACCTACGAACTGGACAGTCATGCCAACGTGATCTGGGGCGCCCGGGTCCACAAGGACTTCGAGGGCAAGTGCCGGGTCATGGCGATCATGACGGGCGTGGAGGCCGAGAGCCTCTCGACCGGACGGGAGAAGACGCAGGCCGCGCTGAAGGGCGAGACGCCCGACGGCATGGCCAAGTTCGGCATCGAATCCGTCCGCTAAGTCTGAACCATACCACCCCTCTCTCCCCTCTCTCCTCCCCTGTCGTGCGTCGTCCGCCACACCACCCTCTCCTCCCCAGGAGTCCGGGCGGCGCACGCGTCTTTTCTTTTTTCGGCTGCTGAGCGGAGGCGCCGGATTCCGACGCACGGCCGGCGCGACCCGAACGCTTAAACCGCGTCTCCCGTTATCATGGGCACCCTATCTAGGGAGGCCAGCACACCATGACCACCACGAAGTTTGTGACCGTGAAGCTAGAGGACACACCGGGAACGCTGGGCAAGGCCGCCAACGCGTTGGGAGACGCCAACGTGAACGTCGATGCGTTCGCCGTCGACGGAAACGGCAATGCCCGGTTCCTGACCAACAACCCGACGGGGGCCGCGCAGGCGCTGGAGCAGGCGGGGTTCTCGCCGGACACCGTGGACGTGATCCAGGTGAACCTTCCCAACGAGCCCAATCAACTGGGCCGTCTGGGGACGGAACTGGGCAAGAAGGGCGTGAACATCGAGTCGTGCTTCGGCGCCACCGGTGGCGGCACGGGGACCGTGTTCCTGCGTGTCAGCGACATCGAGAAGGCGACGCCGGTCGTCGAGAAGTTCGGCGGTCGGACGGCGACGACGCCCGGGACGAACTGAGGCCGTCGTCTCCTAGACGCGTGCCTCTTCGGCCAGGGTGCAGGCTTGGCACCGGTCGCCGGAGGCGGGTTCGCCGCATTCGTCGCACGTGGTGAGCGGACGCTCGGCCGGCCGGTCCTTGAGTAGCGGCTTCAACTCGTCGAGGGTCGAAAGCAGCGCGTGGCGCGTGCCGGGGGTCGCCTCTTCCAGGCGGGCCAGGACGTCGCGGTGTACGGTGCGTTGGCCTTCGTCGGCGTACGGGCAGACGCCGTCGTGGAACTCGATTCCGGTTAGGGTGGCGTACAGGTAGACCTCGCGTTCGGGGATGGTCCTGAGCGGCATGCGTCGTGGTACGAGGCCGTCCTTGGTCTCGGTGTGGGGGCCGAGGCGTGCCAGGCGGGCGAGGTCCCCGCCGGTGAGGTTCATGAAGATGCTTTGGGCGGTGTCGTCGAGGTTGTGGCCGGTGACCAGCAGGTCGGCGTCGAGTTGTTTGGCCGCGTCGTTCATGAGGCGTCGGCGGAAGACGCCGCAGTAGCTGCAGGCGGCGCGCGCAGGGTCCTTGGCGTGGATGTCGTCGATCGGTGCGCCGGCCAGGTCCTGGGTGCGTTTGACGACGTGGTCGATTCCGAGGCGGCGGGCGGTGTCGGCGGCGATGCGCAGGCCTTCGGCGCGGTATCCTTCGATGCCTTCGTCGACCGTAAGGGCGACCAGTTCGACGTCGGGCCGGTCGCGGGTGATCGCGTGCATCGCGTGGAGGGCGACGGTGCTGTCCTTGCCGCCCGATGAGGCCACGAGGATGCGCGAGTGCGGCGGGATGCCGCCTTGCTTGCGGACCTCCTTGCGGATGCGGCGGTCGACGAACTGCGTGAAGTCGTCGGCGCACAGGTGCTGGCCCGAATAGCGCAAGAGCGTCACGCTGGGCTTCGGGCACCGGTCGCAGGGGGCGGCGGGCATGCGTGCGACCTCGACCGGGCGCCGCCCTTAAGGTTTTGCGCCACCGAAGGGGACACCGGGTTTTCGCGGTCCCGGCAAGGCCACCATTAGGCACCGCGGCAACGGCGAACCATGCGGTGCCTAATTCGAGCCGCGTCAACCGAAGTTAGGCACCATGCCGCCGTCGAATCCTGTGGTGCCTAATTGGGGACGCAGGATAGGAAATTAGGCACCACGCCGCGGACGATTCCTATGGTGCCTAACTCGGACCGCTTCAACGGACGTTAGGCACCATGCCGGCCTGCCGGGGTCCGGTGCCCAACCCGGCCCGGCCTAGGCGCGACGACGCCTTTACCAACCGGCCATACCTTGCCGAATCGTATGAAGGCGGAGGGGGCCAGGACGGACGTCCGCGCCGCACGCGGCACCGACCTGCGGTGTCGTTCGTGGCGGACGGAGGCCATCCTGCGGATGCTCGAGAACAACCTTGAGAACGCGGAGGACCCCGAACGGCTCATCGTATACGGCGGCACGGGGCGGGCCGCCCGCAGCTGGGAGGATTTCGACCAGATCACCGCGACGCTGAAACGGTTGGCCGACGACGAGACGATGCTGGTCCAGAGCGGACGTCCCGTCGGCGTCTTCCGGACGTGGCCGACCGCGCCTCGGGTGCTCATCGCAAACGCCAACCTTGTGCCCGCCTGGTCGAACTGGGAGGTCTTCAACGAACTGGAAGCCAAAGGGCTCACCATGTACGGCCAGATGACGGCCGGGTCGTGGTGCTACATCGGGACCCAAGGGATCGTCCAGGGAACGTACGAGACCTTCGCCGCCTGCGCCCGCGAACACTTCGCCGGGTCGCTTAAGGGCCGCATCGTCGTCACGGCTGGACTCGGCGGGATGGGGGGCGCGCAACCGCTGGCGATCACGATGGCCGACGGCGTCGCCCTCGTGACGGAGGTCGACGAGGCCCGGGCCGCCAAACGGAAGGAGCGGGGATGGCTCGACGAGATCGTCCACGATCCGGACGACGCAGTCGAACGGGCCCAGGCTGCGGCCTCGGAGGGAACGCCGTATTCCATCGGGCTGATTGCCAACCAGGCGGAGGCGTTGCCGGCGATGCTCGACTCCGGGTTCGTGCCCGACGTGGTGACCGACCAGACGTCGGCGCACGACCCACTCAACGGCTACGTGCCGGCCGGGCTCGCCCTCGACGAGACATTGGCGCTGCGGGACCGGGACCCGAAGAAGTACGTGGGCCTGGCGCGCGCGTCGATCGTGACGCACGTCAAGGCGATGCTTGCTGCGCAGGAGGCGGGCGCCGTCGTCTTCGACTACGGGAACAACATCCGTGGGCAGGCGAAGGAGGCCGGGCTCGCGGAGGCCTTCGGCTTCCCCGGCTTCGTGCCCGCCTACGTCCGCCCGATGTTCCAGCAGGGACGTGGCCCGTTCCGATGGTTGGCGCTCACGGGCGACGAGGACGACATCCGGAAGACGGACGAAGAGGTCCTCAAGATGTTTCCCGACGACGAGACGCTCGTCACGTGGATCCGCAAGGCGCAGGAACAGGTCCCGTTCGAGGGGTTGCCTGCGCGCGTCTGCTGGCTGGGCCTGGGCGAGCGGGACCGGTTCGCGCGTCGGATCAACCAGATGGTCCGCGACGGCGAGATCGGGCCGGTGGCGATTACGCGGGACCACCTGGACTCCGGTTCCGTGGCGAGCCCCAACCGGGAGACCGAAGGCATGAAGGACGGGTCCGACGCGATCGCGGACTGGCCGCTTCTGAACGCGCTCTTGAACACGTCGGCCGGCGCCGACAGCGTCCAGATCCACAACGGCGGCGGCGTCGGGATCGGGTTGTCCACGCATGCGGGCATGGTCGTCGTGTGCGACGGGACCGACCTCGCCGACCAGCGCATCGACCGCGTCTTCGTCACGGACCCCGGCCTCGGCGTCGTCCGGCACGCGTCGGCCGGTTACGAGCGGGCCGTCAAGGCCGGCAAAGACGCCAAGCTGGATTCGCCCTACTTCGAGTAGACGACGGCCGGTAAGGTTATGCGGCCGCCGCGTTTGGGCCGAGGCATGGCAACCCGGCAGACGATCCGGCTTGACGGATCGAGCCTTAGGGTCGACGACGTCGTGGCAAGCGCGCGCGACGGGGCGCGCGCCGAACTGGACGAGGCGTGCCGGCCGCGTTTGGAGGCGTCGCGGCGCGTGGTCGAGGACTTGCTGGAATCGGACCGACCGGTGTACGGGATCACCACGGGGTATGGAGAGCTCGCGCGTGTCCGCATCGACCCGGACGACAACGAGGCGCTGCAACGCAACCTGGTGCGAAGCCACGCGGCCGGCGTCGGCGAGCCGTTGCCCGCGGACGTGGTGCGGGCGGCGATGCTCATCCGCGCCAACACGCTGGCCAAGGGGTATTCCGGCGTGCGGGAGCGCGTCATCACGACCCTGCTCGACATGCTCAACGCGGGCGTGCACCCCGTCGTCCCCGCCAAGGGGTCCTTGGGCGCCTCGGGCGACCTGGCGCCGCTTGCCCACCTGGCCCTGCCGATGATCGGCGAAGGTCGCGCCGTATACGACGGCCGCCCGATGGCCGGCGCCGAGGCGATGAAGGCCGCTGGCATCGACACGTTGACGCTCCAGGCGAAGGAAGGGCTCGCCCTCTTGAACGGCACGGCGTTCATGGCGGCGCTGGGGTCGCTGAGCCTCGACGATGGGTGGAGTCTGTTGCTGGACGCGCAGGTCGCCGGCGCCATGAGCCTTGAGGCGCTTCTGGGCACCGACCAGGCGTTCCGGCCGGAGGTGGGCGACCTGCGGCCGCACCCGGGCCAGGTGTGCGTGGCGCAGAACGTGTGGGCGTTGACGCGCGAGTCGGAGATCATGGCGTCGCACCGCACCTCCGACCACCGGGTGCAGGATGCGTACACGTTGCGGTGCATGCCGCAGGTCCTGGGCGCGGCGCTCGACACGCTGGCCTACGCGGAGGAAGTGGTCACGACCGAGTTGAACAGCGTCACGGACAACCCGCTCATCCTGCCTGACGGCGACGTCGTGTCCGCGGGCAACTTCCACGGGCAGCCGTTGGCGCAGGCGATGGACTACCTGGCCATCGCGTTGAGCGAGGTGGCGAGCATGGCGGAGCGGCGCATCGACCGGATGCTCGATTCGCATCGCAGCGAACTGCCGCCGTTCCTTGTGAAGGAGGAAGGGCTGAACAGCGGGTTCATGGTGGCCCAGTATACGGCGGCCGCCCTGGTCTCGGAGAACAAGGTCCTTTCGCATCCGGCCAGCGTTGACTCGATCCCGACGTCGGCCAATCAGGAGGACCACGTGTCGATGGGGATGATGTCGGGGCTCAAGCTGCGGTCGGTCGTCGAGAATTCGACGCTCGTGGTGGCCATCGAATACATGACGGCGGCGCAGGCGTTGGACCTGCGCCGGCCGTTGACGCCGGGTCGCGGCTCGGCGGCCGCGCGCGACGCGGTCCGTGACGAGGTCGCGCACTTGAACGAAGACCGGGTGCTGTCGCCGGACGTGGACGCGGTGCGTGGGCTGATGCGCGCCGGCGCGATTCGCCGAGCGGTGGCGTCCGCCGGCGTGACGCTCTTCCGGCGACCGGAGCCGCGACGGCCGACGCGGGCGGATTAAGCAGCGCCAGGCAAGGCGGTGATCAAATCCCGGCGTGGGTCGCGGGCGCAACGAAACGGCCACCGACCCAGCCGCATGCCAGTTCATCGGTTGGCCCGTGGCAAGGCAAGATGTCGGGTTAGTTTGGGCGAAGCGGCCAGACCAACGCGTTATAGGTCGGATATCTGCTGCTTTCTCGGGCTGGTGGCACGATGCAAGGGCAAGCGGTAGCAGACGACACTCCGACGACCATACC
The DNA here is from genome assembly GCA_964641035.1 of uncultured Halobacteriales archaeon. GTDB lineage: Archaea > Thermoplasmatota > E2 > JACPAO01 > JACPAO01 > CAZXJU01. The sequence goes on from CAZXJU010000004.1 coordinate 28,726, forward strand.
GCCGAAGCCGGGCGAACAGGCGATACGCCGGCGTTCGGCACCGCGCCACCCGGGTCCGACGCGGCGGTTCCGTACGATTACGCTGAGCCTCGGCCTGGCCGTCCTCATGATGACGTGGCCGCTCGCTGCCCTCGCCGGGCCCGGTAACGGCAACGGCGGAGGACAGGGAGGCGGCGGAAACCAGTCCCCCACGGCCACCTTCACGTATTCCTGCGTCGACCTCTCGTGCGCGTTCGACGCGAGCGGCTCGGACGACCCGGACGGACCGAACAAGAAACTGTCGTACGCGTGGGATTTCGGCGACGGCGCCAGCGGAAGCGGCATCCACGTGAGCCATGGTTACGCGGCGGACGGCACGTACCCCGTCACCCTCACCGTCACCGACCACAGGGGTGCCACCGGCACCGACGCCAAGGACGTCGCGGTCACAAGCCCTCCACCGCCCAACACGCCACCCACGGCCTCGTTCACGTACACGTGCACCGACCTTTCCTGCGACTTCGACGGATCGGCCTCATCGGACGCCGAGGACGGCACACCGACCTCGTACGCATGGGACTTCGGGGATGGCGCCACCGACACCGGCGTCGCCCCATCCAACACGTACGGGTCCGACGGTACCTACACCGTCACGCTGACGGTTACGGACTCCGGCGGGCTCCAGGACACCACGTCGCAGGACGTGACGGTGTCCGACCCACCCACGAGCAAGCAGGCCGCCGGCATGACCGCAGGGTTCGACCACTCCTGCGCGTGGATCACGGACGGCACGGCAACATGCTGGGGCCACAACGACAACGGCCAGCTGGGCGACGGCACGACGACCGACCGCTCGACACCCGTGGCCGTCCT
>CAZXJU010000005.1:0-26634 GCA_964641035.1 uncultured Halobacteriales archaeon
GCCCGTCGGGTCGTCGTCGCCCGACCCGGAGTCGGACCCGGCGCATCCGGAGACGGCGACGGCCAGGCCGACGAATGCCACCGCGAACAGCCAACGCATCATGACCAAAAACGACGCTAGGTCTTTAACGGTGGGCATCAAGGGACTTTACCTTCGAAAGCGAAATGGTTAAGACGAAACCTCGGCGTATTTTGGGAGACTAGGGATGGGAGACGCTTCGAACCTCTGGGAGAAGGTCGCGCTGCGCGACGCCGGACCCAGGGAACTCGAAGGCGACGGCGACGTGCTCCCCGTGGATCTCGCGGTCGCCACCGAATACGCCGACAGCCTCGCCCGGCGCCCCGCCGGGCCCCGCTGCCTGACCGTCCGAGCCGCAGGCCAAGGCGGCGCGTACGCGGCATGGGGCGGCGTCCCCACCGACCGCCTGTCGCCGGGGCTACGGATCGTCAGCGACGAACCGCACGTCCTCCAGTTCGGCGCCTGGGGCCTCGTCGGCGTGCCGACCACCCCCGTCGTGCTCGAGGAGGCGTGGCGTCGCAACCAGCTTCCCGTAGGGGTCCCCCGCCTTGTCCGCGTGCACGTCAACGGCCCCGTCCCGTCGCACGTGGGCGCCGTCGACCTCGTCCTGCAACTCGTCCACGACGTCGGCTTCGACGGGTACGCCGGCGCCGTCTTGGAATTCCAAGGCGACGGGTTCGAGGGCCTGCCGGCGTTTCTTCGCGCCGAGGTCCTCGGCGCCGCCAGCCTCACCCACTGCCTCACCGCGTTGGCGCCGCTCGACGAGAAGGCGATCGAGACCGCCCGACGCGCCGGGATGAAGATCTCCGTCTCCCTCGACGAGCTCACGAGGTACCGGCCCGACGAGGAGGCCCGGTACAAGGAACTGGCGATCCTCAACGGCGACCAGTTGATCCCACGGATCGCCGACCCGGCGCACGGCGTGGTCGGCGGCGTCGGCGACTGGGCCGGCAAGGCGGTCGAACGGGCACTCGTCGGCGGATGCCTCGCCGGCGACATCCAGAGCCTCACCCATGTGACCGACGAGTTCGAAGAGACCGGCATCACGGGCGACACGAACGTCGTCGTCGTGGCCGCTTCGGAGGCGACGCTCGTCCGGGCCCGCGAGGCGGGCCTCGCCGACCGGCTCGAAGCCGCCGGCGCCCACCTGGTCGGCCCCGGCCATGTGCCGCCGGCGCGCGGCCTCGGCGTCACCCTTACGACGAACCCGTGCCTGGCCGAGGACGCGTTGGTCGCGTCGCTCTCGACGGTCGCGGCCTCCGCGGCCGCGGGCCGGGTCCGCAGCGCCGGAGGCTGGTCCGCGTGAGGCTCAAGATGCGCGGCCGCAGCTTCGTCGTCGGCGACTGGCTTTCCGAACGGGAGATCCTCGGTGAAGGCCTGGGGCCCGCCGCGAAGCTCGCCGAGGTGATGGAGCGGCGCACGGACCTGATGCGCCGGCTCGGCGTCCGCGAGGGCGCCAAGTTCGAGCGGGGCGACCTGCTCGTCGCCGGACGCGGTTTCGGGCTCGGCACGCGCCGCGACCATGCGGCGCTGCTCTTGAAGGCCTTCGGCGTCGGGGCGGTCCTTGCCCACACGGCGGACCCCCGGTTCCGCGCCAGCGCCATCCGGCTGGGCCTGCCTGTGCTGACGCTGGCAGGCCTCAAGGGCGGCGTACAAGAAGGCGACGAGCTGATCGTCGATTGCGAGAACGGTACCATCGAGAACCTGCGCACCCGGCGCGTCCTCATTGCCAACCCCCCGTCGCCCAGGGAGCTCCGGCTAATCTCCGAGGCGCCCGGCATGGAACAGATGGGGATCTCCGAGTCGATGGAGCCGGACCCCGACGTGATGGAAGTGCCGGCGAAACCGGCCGCCGGCGATTCGACGTAGGCGCCGTGGTCGGGCTTCCGCAAACGATCGGAACGCAGGGCCGGAGGACTTCGACGACCGGCACCCGCCGTACGCGAGGAATGCTGGGCGTGTTGACGACGGCGCCCGGTTCGGACGCGTCCAGGGAAACGACTTAACGTCCCCACACCCTCAACGAGCGTGTCCATGGCCCAAGACCGCATCTACCTGCTCAAGCCCGGCTTCAACATGGAGGGACGCGGACCGTACTTCTGCGCTGCGTGCGCCACCGTCGAAGGCATGCTCAGCTTTTATCCCGACCTGCGCAAGAAGGTCGACGTGCGGTACATCGGGTACGAACGGCCGCGTCCCGACGTGGTCGCCGAGATCGGCGAAGAGAACCAGTCCGCGCCCGTTCTGGTCCTGGACGAAGGATCCGAGGTGCCCGACGGCCTCCACCCGCAAGAAGCCAACGGAAACCGGTTCCTCAACGACGAATTCGAGATCCTCCACTATCTGGCCGCCCGGTTCGCCGTGGCCGAGCCCGAAGGCGAGTTGAGCGAAGCGTGGCCGAAGCACCCGGCGGGAAGCCCCGCGGCCGCCCCTCAACGTTGATAACGAGAGACCCGCTCACGGCGCCTCGTGTCGAAGAAATCGTACCGGGTCGCCCTCTTGCCGGGCGACGGCGTCGGGCCGGAAGTGATCGCGCAGGGACGGAAGGTCCTCGACGCGGTGGAAGAACGCTTCGACCTGGGTCTCACGTTTGACGAGTTCCAGTGCGGCGCCCAATATTACCAGAAGCACGGCGAGGAATGGGAAGAGGGCGCCCTGGAGGTGTGTAAGGAGGAGATGGACGCCATGTTGTTGGGCGCCGTCGGCTGGCCGGACGTGACGCTGCCCGACGGGAACATCGCGGGCGCCGGCGTCGTCTTCGGGCTTCGTTTCGGACTCGACCTGTACGCCAACGAGCGGCCGTGCAAGCTCTACCGCGGCGTGCCGCACAAGATCAGCAACGAGTTCCGCGAGGTGTGGAAACCCGACAACGTGCGGATGACGATCGTGCGTGAGAACACGGAGGGGTTGTACGCGCCGGCGCGCGGAAGCCTCGTGCGCGGCGGCCTCGAAGAGTTGGGCCTCGACACGAACATCATCACGCGCAAGGGCGCCGAACGGGTCATCCGGTACGCGTTCGGCATCTCCGACGAGGGCAGCGCGCCCGCCGACGGCAAGCGCCGGGTCACGTGCATCGACAAGGCGAACGTGCTTCGTGGGTCGCAGATGTTCCGGCGGATCTACGACGAGGTGGCCGCCGATTACCCGGATGTCGAGCGTGACTACGCGTACGTCGACGCGTTCACCCAGTGGCTGGTGCGCAACCCGGAGTATTACCACGTGTGCGTGACGACGAACATGCTGGGCGACATCGTCACGGACCTCGCGAGCGTCCTTCAAGGCGGTATGGGGATGGCCGCCAGCGGGAACATCGGCGACGACAAGGCGATGTTCGAGCCGATTCACGGAAGCGCGCCGAAGCACACAGGCACGGACAAGGTGAACCCGATGGCGACCGTGGGTGCCGTCGAGATGATGCTCTGGTGGTTTTCCCGCCGGTTCGACGACAAGAGGTGCTTGGAGGCCGCCGACACGATCGACGCGGCCGTGCAGAAGGTGCTCGAGGACGGCGTGAAGACGTACGACCTGGGTGGCGAGCACAAGTGCAGCCAGGTCGGCGACGCGCTTGCGAAGGCCGTGGCGGAGGTGGACGCGGTGGTCGCGGAATCATGACGCCCGAGCGGAAACGCGTCTTCACGACGAGCCCGTGGGAGGACAAGGTCGGTTACGCGCGCGCCGTGCGCGCCGGCGACCTCATCTTCGTCAGCGGCACCACCAGCGTCGACCCGGAGACGGGCGAGATCCAGCATCCGGGCGACATGGGTGCGCAGGCCGTGACCGCCTTCACGAACGTCATCAAGGCGCTGGAACGCCTGGGCGCGGGTGCGGAGCACGTGGTGCGGGTCACGATGTACTTGACGGAGATGGAACGGTTCGAGGAGATCGTGCCCATCCACAAGAAGTTCTTCGGGGAGAACCCGCCGGCGGCCACGGCGGTCGAGGTCAAATCCCTGGCCGACCCGCGGCTTTTGTTCGAGGTCGAGGCCACGGCGGTCGTGGACGAATAGCGGTCACGTACCACCGGAGCCCGCTACCGGTTCGACATTGCGCCACTGCATGCGATTGTATTTTTTGGACTCGGTACGTTCTTTATGAACTCCCTCCTGAAATCCCCCCTAGTATTCTGTCGGAGCCAAAACGCGGTCAAACGCATACTATCGAATCGCGCCCGCAGGAACGTCGGCCGGGTTTGCAGAGAAAGCGCGTAGGCTGCGCTATTCGTCGCGCACCCAATCGAGTTGCCGTCGAAGGCGCGGCGGCACCTCGGCATAGACGTCGGTCACGAGCGTCTCCAACTCCGGTTCGCCCGCCTCTTCCGCCTCCTTGATCGCGTCAGCGACAATGCCGTCGAGTTCGTCCCGCAGTTCCTGCTCCTTGGTCTCGTCCCACCGGCCGGTCTCGACGAGGAACTTGCGGTACCGGTCGACGGGGTCCTTCTTCGCCCACGCTTCGGTGATGGTCTCGTCGCGGTACTTGTTGGGGTCGTCCGAACTCGAGTGCGGACCCATCCGGTAGGTGAGCGATTCGATGAACGTCGGCCCGCCGCCCTTGCGGGCCTTGTCGGCGGCGCGCTTGGTCGCGTCGTAGACGGCCAAGACGTCGTTTCCGTCGACGCGGTGGCCTTCGAAGCCGTACGCTTGGGCCTTCATGGCGATCGTCTCGCTGGCCGTCTGCTGCTCGACGGGCACGCTGATCGCCCACTGGTTGTTCTGGCAGAACAACACGACGGGCGCTTGGTAGACCCCGGCGAAGTTCATCGCGACGTGGAAGTCGCCTTCGCTGGTCGCACCGTCGCCCATGTAGCCGATGGCGACCGCGTCGTCGCCGCGGTACTTCATCGCCATCGCGGCGCCCACGGCGTGCGGGATCTGCGTGGCGATCACGCTCGACCAGGCGACGACGTTGGCCGGCTCCCACGAGTAGTGGCACGGCATCTGCCGGCCCTTCTGCGGACTGATCGAGGTCGCGAAGTTCTCCGCCAGCAGTTTCGCCATCGGCATGCCGCGCATCAGCGCCGCCCCGCCGGCCTCGCGCAGCGCCGAGAAAATCCAATCCTGCTTCTTGAGGGCGAACGCGGACCCCATCACGCCGGCCTCCTGGCCGCGGATCGGTCCGTAGAAGCCGACCCGGCCTTGGCGTTGGACGAGGAGCATCTTGTCGTCCATCACGCGTTGCGTGAGCATCCAACGGTAGAGTTCGACGAGCTTCTTGTCGCTCAGGCCCGCCGGCTTGTCCTTCTTCTTGGCCGTCGAGGACGGCATCCCGTCCTCCTTGATGAACTGGAGAAGCTCCGGCGGCATCGGCCACCGCTTATCCCGGGCCCCGCTTTTGACGGTTTGCCCTACTCGTCGCCTCCGACCTGCCGGACGACCTCCTGGAGCCGTTCCTCCAGGGATTCGACGTGCGTGCCCGGCCAGTAGACCTTGGCGCATTCGACGCAGCGGGTGAACTCGGTCTGCCGTCGCCGCACCTGGTCCGGCACGTCGTCGGCCACGTCCTCCGGCGGCACCGCCTTCAGGACGCCGTTGCAGACGGTGCACCGCGTGAAGAACTGGTCCGGTTCGAGCGCCATCCCCAGGTGCGTCAGCACGATCGCCAACTGCTGGTCGACGGAGAGGTCCTTGACGAGCACGGCCTCGGCACCCGCGTTCCGAGCACGTTTGGAGAGTTCGTAGTCGCGCGTGACGAGCACCCGGTCCTCGTCGCGGGCGCGTGCGACCACCTCCGCGTCGTCCAGTCCGCTGTCGACGTATTCCGTGTCGAAGCCCATCACCCGGAACATCCGGGCCAGGCTTCCCAGCATCGCATCACAGAGCAGGCGGTCGTCGGCCACGTTGACGATTCAACGGAAGAGGACCACAAACCTAAATACGTCGGTCAGGTCGCCACGGATTGTATGCGTACCCTGGCGGTCCTGCTGCTGCTCATCGGCCCCTTCCTGGCCGGATGCGTCGACAGCGGCACACCCGAGGCGACGACACCCACCGCGGTACCGGAGCCCGAGTTCGGGGCCATCGTCGGCGTCGCCGTCGACGAGGAGTTCCAGCCCGTCCACGGCGCGCAGGTCTTCGTGGTCGAAGCCGGGGTCGAGACGCGCACCGCCGTCGACGGCACGTTCAAGTTCTCCGACATCGAAGCCGGCCCCGTCACCGTCCGCTCGTTCGAAGCCAAGCACGCCCCGGCCGAGACAACGGTCGACGTGCCCGCCGACGGCACCGCCGAGGTCGAGCTCCGGATGCCAGTGCTGCCCGATTACGCACCCCACAACCTGACCACGATCTTCGACGGCAAGTTCGACTGCGGCCACGAGGTCCCCATCTGGACCGGCGACTGTATGATCCTCTACACGACGTACGTCGGCGACGACCCGGTCACCGAGGAGACGCACGAGTTCATGATGTCCATCGGGCCGCGGTGGCAGACCGTCCTCCTCGAGATGACGTGGGACGAGCCGGCCACCAACCAGCTGGACGGCATGCGGCTCTACCTCGAACACGCCAACCTCACCAGCGAAGGGCACTCCGTGAAGGTCGCCCGCACCGACGGCCCCGACAGCCCGTTGCGCCTCGAGGTCCCCGCCGGCCTGCCGCACGAGTCCGCCGACGTATACCCCGGCACCGAGACGCCCGCCCAGCTGGCCGCCGACGGCGAGGACGCCTTGATCCGCGTCTTCCCGCGCGGCCAACTCTACGAATACACGTCGCAGGTGTGCGATTCGGACGGCCGATGCTTCCTCGGCGTCGGCGCCGGCCTCGACATCCGGTTCACCGTCTACGCCACCGTCTTCTACAACGAACCGGCACCCGCCGGGTTCACCGCGATCCCCGCCTGAGACGGCCGACACGTCAACCAGCCCGAGGGTCACCTTTTTCTAGGGGAGCCCCAAGTCGGACCGCGTGCCGACCCCACCGCTCTTCAGCACGTTCTCCGCGGTCACCGAACTCTTCGTCACCGCCGCCGTCGTCTGGTTCTTCTACAAGGCGCTCAAGCAGGCCGACTACCGGTGGGGGATCATCACGGCCGCCCTCATCTACGAGACGTTGTTCAACATCACGTACATGGTCAGCCGCCTCGCGCTGCACACGTCGAGCGCGGAGGTCGAGCGGCCCGACTGGTACATCGGCTTCGTCGCGTTCCACGGCACCCTCAGCCTCGTCATGTTCCTCGGACTCATCGCACTCGTCGTCTGGGCGTACGAACGCCGGAAGCAAGGCATGGCGGACCCCTTGGGCTCGCACCGGAAACTGTCGTGGACGTTCCTGGCCCTCTGGTTCGTCAGCATCCTGACGGGTGAGATGATCTACATCATGCAGTGGACCGGCGCGTCGACGGCGTGAACTACGCCACGTAGTCCTCGACTTTCGCGACGCCCTGGACCTCTTCGCCCCGAAGGAACGCACGCACGTTGCGCGCCGCGTACCGCGCCATCCGCGCGCGGAACCCGGGCACCATCGCCGCGTTGTGCGGCGTCATCACCACGTTCGGCAGCTCATGGAACGGGTACGTCTGCGCGAACCGTTCGCCTTCCTTGGGATACTCCCACCACACGTCGAGCCCCGCGTAGAAGTCGCGGTGCAGGCTCAGATGGTCGTAGAGCGCCTCCTCGTCGACGACGGCGCCACGGCTCACGTTCACGAAGACGGCCCCGGACCGCATCGCCTGGAACTCGGCGGCGCCCAACGCGCCGCGCGTCTCCTGGGTCAACGGCAGGCTGACGACGACGAAGTCACTGCGACCCAACAGCTCCGGCAGCTTGTCCAGGCCGACCAGCACCTCCGGTCCGTCCTCCGGACGCTTCGTACGGCGCAACCCCGACACATCCATCCCGAACGCCCGGCCGAGTTCGGCCACGCGCCGTCCGATCGACCCGTACCCGACGACGCCGAGCGTAGCCCCGCCCAACTCCTTGCTCGGAAGGTCCGTCTGGTGGAACTCCCCCTGGCGCATCGTCCGGTCGTGATGCACGACCCGTTTCGCGCACGCCAAGAGGAGCGCCATGGCGTGCTCGGCCACCCAGTCGGCGTTCGACCCGCTGCCGCCGGCGACCGTCACGTCCGGCCGGACGTCCTCGAGGACGGGGAACGGAAACCCCTCGACCCCGGCCGGCACCCGTTGGACCAACCGCAGCCGCTCCATCTGCGGAAGCACGTCCGTCAGTCCGTTCGGCCAGTGGAAGCAGATGAGGACGTCGATCTCCTCGGGCGACGCGTTCTCGAGCCGTCCGTCGGACTCGTGGATCCACCGTACGTCGGCGACCTCGGCCAGCTCCTCGGCGATCGCGTTGGCCTCCTCCGGCTCCGGCGGGTCATACGCGACGAGGACGACGGGACGCGTCATGGGGCCCGTCGCATCGCGGCCGCGCCACATAGGCATGACGGCACCCCAGACGAAAACGGTGCGTTTAATAGTACGACCGTCGAATTCAGGAGTGGATGCACTCGGAGCTGAAGAAAGAGCTCAAGCAGTTTGAACGGGAGTTGTCCGTCCTCGTGGCACGCTTCCTGAAAATCTACGACGAGCTCGAAGAGACGGAGCAAGCCCAAGGCGCCCGGCCGACGCCGGAACCGGAACTCGCGGCCGAACCGACGGCCGGGTTCACCACGGACTACCTGTCCGCCTACGCCTGAACACCGTCTACTCGCCCTGGAAGTCCGGCTTGCGCCGCTCGAGGAAAGCCCGCATGCCCTCCTTCTGATCCTTGGTGGCGAACGTCATCGTCACGCTTTGACGCTCGAGCGCGAGCCCGGTCTCCATGTCGGCGTTCAGGCCGCGGTTGACGACGTCCTTGGCAAGACCGATCGCTAGCGGCGCCTGTTCGGCGATCTTGCCGGCGATCCGTTGCGCCTCGGCCAACACGTCCCCGTCGGGGACCACCTTGTTGACCAGGCCGATCTCGGCGGCCGCCTGGGCCTTGAAGCGTTCGCCGGTGAAGATCCATTCCTTGGCCCGCATCGGACCGATGGCGCGGGGAAGACGCTGCGTGCCGCCGAACCCCGGGTGGATCCCGAGGCCCACCTCCGGCAACGCGAACTGCGCCTTCTCGGAAGCGATCAGCAGGTCGCACGCGAGCGCCAGTTCGCACCCGCCGCCGAGCGCCCAGCCGTTGACCGCGCCGACGACCGGTTTCCGCAACAACTCGATCCGCCGCACCAGGTCCTGGCCCTGGCGCGTGTAGCCGATCGACTCGACGGCCGTCTGCTCCGCCATCGTCCGGATGTCGGCGCCGGCGACGAAACTCCGGCCGGTCCCAGTCAAGACGATCGCCCGGACGTCCTTGGAGGCCTCCGCCTGCGAGAACGCCTCCGAGAGTTGGTCCAGCACCGTCGGGTTGAGGGCGTTGAGCGCCTCCGGCCGGTCGATGGTGATGGTGGCCACGTGCCCGTCGACCTCGTAGCGGACCACGCTCAGCTGCCAGCGGCCCTCGGCCGCCGCGACCTTCGCAAGGCTCTCCGGCAGCGGGAAGTCGTCGCCCCAAGTCTCGTGGACGTCCTTGACGAGCGCCAACGCCGCCGGCGTCCCACGCCGGTTCATCAACGCGAACGGGCCTTCGGCCCACCGCAGACCGACGACGGCACCGCGGTCCGTGGCCTCACGGGTCGCCACGCCCTCGTCGACGAGGTGGCAGGCGATGCCGAACGTGACGCCCAACAGGCGTTCCTGGACCGCCTCGACCTTCGCCTCATCGACGTCGCCGTCCAGGTCCCACTCGTCCTTCGCCTCGAACTGCTTCTTGAGGGCGGCGCTCGGCCCGTAGAACGCGCCGAACGCCTTGTGCAGCGTCGACTGGCTGTGGTACGCAATCGGGATCCCGGTGACGTTCATCAACTCGAACGGCCCCATCCCGATGCCGAAGGCGTCCTTGGCCGCGGACTCGATCGTCGGGATGTCCGCCACGTCCTCCTCGAGCAGCCGGCACGCCTCGTTGAGAAACGGCACGAAGAACCGGTTGACGCAGAACCCGGCGCTGTCCGCGGTCTCGATGGGGATCTTCCGGCACCGTTCCGCGAACGCCCACAACGCGTCGAACGTCTCGTCGCTGGTGCCGTCGCCACGGACGACCTCGACCAGCTTGTTGATCATCGCAGGATAGAAGTAATGCAGTCCGGCAAAGCGTTCCGGCGTCCCGAACGCCTTGCCGAGGTCCGTCACAGACAGGCTCGACGTGTTCGTCGCCACGATCGCGTCCTTCGGGACGTTGGCGGCGATCGTCTCGAAGACCGCCTTCTTGACCTCGAACTCCTCGAAGACCGCCTCGATGACGAGGTCGGCGTCCGCGACGGCCTTGGCCGCGTCGGTGGAGCGGGAGAGCTTGTCGAAGATCGCGTCGACCTTCTCCTTGGTCATCTTGCCGGCTTCCACGCGCTTCTCTAGCGGACCGCGCAGGCGTTTGAGCGCCTTGTCGACGAGTTCCTGCTTCTGGTCGACCATCGTCGTGTCGCAGCCGGCCTGCGCCGCGGACTGGGCGATTCCGCTTCCCATGTTGCCGGCGCCGATGACGACGACCTTCTGAATCTCCTTCATGAACGTCCCTCGGATCGTCCCGTCCAAAGAGGCGCACGCTTATGAGCCTTCAGGGCGGACCTCGACGGGCATCCCCGGCACGATGCCGAAGGCGCCGGCGGCCGAATCCTCGTTCATGGACGCCTCCAAGAACCCGCTGGACGCCACCAGGACCACGAGTTCGTCCGGGCCGGCCTCCGAGTACGTGTCGACGCGGCGCACGGCCTCCGGTTCCAACTCCGCGAACCGGACCTCGTAGCGGTCGCCGCGCGTCATGCCGGCCAGGGTGTCCTCCGCGAGGTTTGTGATGATGTTGCCGAAATGGTCGACGTGGATGACGACGCCGTACCACGAATCGCCGTCGCGGCCTGCGCCCTCGTCGAGCGCCAGACGGATCGGGTCGTCCACGACGGGGCCCAAGTCTTCGAAGACGTCGTCGCCGGCACGGGCCAAGTGCGCGCCGACCGGCGCGAATATATCCCGGCCGTGGAACGTCGGCCGCACGTCCTGCCGGCAATACGTCGTGTTCGTGACCTCGCGCACGTCCCGGACGCCGAGCGCCTCGGCCGCCGGCCACAACAGGCCGTTGTCGGGGCCGACCAACCAGCCGCGCTGGCAGCGGATGGCGAGCGCGCGCCGTTCGGACCCGACGCCCGGATCGACGACGCCGACATGCACCGAGCCATCCGGATAGAACGGGACGGTCGTCGCCAGGACGTACGCACCCTGGAGGATGTTCTGAGGCCGGATCTCGTGGCTCACATCGACGATGCGGGCGTCCGGAAGGACGGAGAACATCGCGCCTTTCATCTGCGCGACGTACTCGGTGGTCCCGAAGTCGGTGGTCAGCGTGAGCACAGCGGAAGGGAACCGGGCGAGACGGGATAAGGATGGCGCCCCCGACCGTTCGCCCGACGACAACCCACGAACGAAGCCTAAAATAGGGGGCACGCCCGAGCAGGCCGCCATGCGCGCCCAGCTCGCCGCTGTCCTTCTGACCGCCCTCGTAACCGGCTGCATAACGAGCAGCACGACCCGAGGCCTCGACGTCGACTTCGCCGACGGCTTCGAGGCCGGCTTTGGGCAGTGGGCGCCCCGCTCCGACGTACCGGAGGACCCGAACCAGCCAGGCGAACGTGTCAACTGGACGATCCACGCCGACGACGGACGGGCACGCAACGGAACGACGGCGCTGAATTTCACCCTGGACGGGCGCCAGGACGACGGAACGATCTGGGTGGTCCGCGGCTTCCCGGTCGCCTCCGGACGGACGTACACGGTCGCCGCGTCCGTATGGTTCTTCAGCGAGTCGGAGAGCTTCAACACGATCGCACACGTCGTTCTCAGCGTATCCGACCACGAACCGACCGGCGAGGATTCCTTCCCGACCCCCGGGACGGACCCGGAGGCCCCAGCGCTGCGGGAACCACTCAACCAGGCGGCCGGGTGGGTCGAGTATCGCGTCGAGGGGACGGTGGCCGATTCCGACGACGGGGTTGTCCACGTCGCGTTCGGCATCTCGGCGGTCTGGGAGACCGAGATGACGTACCACGCGGACGACGTGGTCGTGACGCTCCGGCCCCTCGAAGTCTGAGGCCGGCACCCGCGCGCCCCACGCCGCCCGTTTTATACGCCGGACGGGATTGCCGGCTCCCTTGGCCGAGAAGAAGCCCGAACGCATCGGCATCGTCGGCAGCGGCGGCTTCGGCACCGTGCTCGCGAAGATGCTCGCCGAGAAGGACCTCACCGTCTACCAGTGGGTCCGCGACGAGGCGCTCTGCGAGACCATGGAGACCCGGCGGGAGAACCCGAAATACCTGCCCGGCGTGGACCTGCCGAAGAACCTCTGGTTCACGCCGGACCTCCGCACCGTCGTGGAAGACGCCACGGTCGCGGTCATCGCGGTGCCTAGCTTCGCCGTGCGCGAGGTCGCCGCCAAGATCGCCCCCTACCTGTCCGAAGGCGACGTCGCGTTGAGCCTCGCCAAGGGAATCGAAGAGAAGACGTACCAGCGGATGAGCCAGGTGGTACGCGACGAGGTGCCCGACGGCGTGGCCGTCGCCAGCCTCAGCGGGCCCAACCTCGCGAAGGAACTGGCCGCCGGCACGCCGGCCGGCGCCATCGTCGCCTCCGACACCCCACCGTGCCTGCCGCGTCTGGTCCGTACGCTCGAAACGAAGACGTTCAAGGTGTTCGCCTCCAGCGACCTGATCGGCGTCGAGCTCGGCGGCGTCCTGAAGAACATCACGGCGTTGGCCGCCGGCGTCAGCGACGGCATCGGCTACGGCGACAACACGAAAGCCAGCCTCATCACCCTCGGCCTCTTCGAGATGTTCACCGTCGGCGGCCACATGGGCGCCAAACGCGAGACGTTCTACGGCCTCTCCGGCATCGGCGACCTTGTGGCCACGTGCTCCAGCGAACTCAGCCGCAACCACACCGTCGGCCGCCTGCTCGGCGAAGGCCTCAGCCTCGACGAGGCCATCGACCGCCTGAAAGGCAAGGTCGCCGAAGGCGTCCGGACCACGAAGTTCGTCCACGAATACTCACGACGCGAAACCCTCCGGATGCCGCTCACGAACCAGATGTACGCCCTGCTCTACGAGGGCAAGGACGTCCACACCGGCATCGACGACCTGCTGGCGAACGTGTAAGGGCGCCCCCTGCCCCTAAATAATCGGGCGGAGATTCACCGTGCGTGCCGCCGGCCGTGCGTCCCTTTGCGCTCGTCCTGCACGTGCCGCCACCACGGGCGTGGCCGCCGGCTGCACACGAGGCGACGATAACATGACATGGTTGACTACACAAGCCGAGAATTCGCTCACGGTCGAGTCCTCGGTCTTCGAGGCGGAAGGAATGATCCCGAGCAAGTACACGTGCCAAGGCCCGGACGTCAGCCCGCCGGTCTCGGTGGACGACCTTCCGGACGATGCGGAGACCTGGGCACTCATTCTGGAGGACCCCGACGCACCAGGCAAGACGTTCCTGCATTGGACGGCGTGGAACCTGCCGGCCGACCGGTCCACGGTCCCCGAGGACGCCGACCTGACCGTACTCGGAGCGCGCGAAGGGAAGAACGACTTCGGCGAGGTCGGATACCGGGGCCCCTGTCCCCCGTCGGGCACGCACGGCTACGTGTTCCGCGTGTTCGCGCTGGACTCCCAACTGGATGTCGAACAGGGCGCCGACGTGGACACGTTGCGCACGGCGATCAACGAGCACGTCGTCGGCTACGGAGAACTCAAGGGACGGTACACCAAGAAATAGACGGACCGGCCGCGTTCCGGCGAGGCTAATAGCCAAGGCCTGGATTTCGACGCGTGTCGGTGGAGGACGACGACGCACAGGTGCCGCCGGTCGGCGTGCCGCCTGGCGCCTCCGACGAACAGGGCCAGGAGGACGCACCGCCGCGCATTGCCACGGCGAGCTGGGTCCTGTACGACCTGGCGAACACGGTCTTCAGCTTCGCCATCATCACGGCGTTCTTCCCCGTGTGGCTCAACACGACCCACGGCCTGCCGGACTCCGTCTTCGCCATCGGCCTCAGCGCGTCGATGGCGATCGTCCTGGTCATCGCGCCCGTCATCGGACACGTCTCCGACCGGGCGCGCCGGCGCATCCCGTTCCTCGTCGCATCGACGGTCCTGTGCGTGCTTCCCACAGGGATCCTCGGACTCTTCGGTTGGCCCACGGCCATCTTCCTCTTCGTCGTCGCGAACATCGGGTTCCAAGCCGGCCTCATCTTTTACGACAGCCTGCTGCCGGTCGTCAGCACCCTGCGGAACCGGGGCCGCGTCGCCGCGATCGGCGTCGGCGTCGGCTACGTCGGCAGCCTCGTCGGGCTCGGCGCCGGCGAAGCGATCCTCACGTTCGACCCGACAGCGTACCCCCTCGTCTTCACGGCGGCGGCGCTCCTCTTCTGGTTGTTCGCCATCCCTTCGTTCTTCGCGATCAAGGAACCGGGACGCGAAGGACGCCCGATCCGATTGAACCAGGCGGCCGAATCGTTCCGCGAGAGCGCCAAGGGCGTCTGGCGTGTCGTCCGTGGACGCGACGTACCGCACGTCGGCCGGTACTTCGTGTCGCGGGTGCTGTACACCGAGGCCGCCAACACCATGATCGCGTTCCTGGCCGTGTACTTGGTCACGGAGACCGGGTTCGGCGAAGGCGGCGTCGCGCCCGTGCTCGCCATGGGGATCCTCGGCGGCATCCTCATCTCCCCCTTGTGGGGCTTCCTGGCCGACCGGATCGGCCACCGGACGACGCTCGGCCTGGTCATCCTCACGTGGATCTTCGGCCTGCTCATCGTCGTCCTCGTGCCGATCCTCGGGCTGCCCGACCCGGTCTTCTTCCCGCTGGCGTTCCTGCTCGGCGGCGCCCTCGGCGGCCTGTGGAGCACCGACCGGCCGCTCCTCTTGGAGCTCGTGCCCGCGCACCGCGTCGGCGAGTTCTTCGGCATGTACGCGATGCTCGGCCGGTTCTCCGCGATCACCGGCCCGCTGCTTTGGGCGCTCATCGTCGACGGGCTCGGCCTGGGACGGCCGGCCGCCGTCTTCGCGCTGCTCCTGCTGATGGTCGTGAGCTACCTCGTGCTGCAGGCCATCCCCGACCCGACCCGGCCCGACACCCATCCCGGCGGCCGCTTCCTTCCGTGGCGAAGGCAGGACGGGTCACGCAGACCGTGGCCCTCCGACTGGTGGCGCCGGTTCCCGGGGGTCCTCGCGTATTCGTCGTTCGCGGTCCTTCTGTTCGTCGTGCAGGCATGGATGGCGGGACGGAGCCAGGTGCCGCTGCGGGACGTCGTCCTCTCGTTCGGGCCGTGGGAGGTTCCACTCTCGTTCTTCGCCTTCGAGATCCCGCACCTCTTCACGAATGTCCCGAAGACGCTGTTGAACTTCGGCACGGCCATCTGGATCAACGGCCACCCGGTACAGTTGGTCTACGTCCTGGTCCTGCTCGCCCTGTTCGCCGTGGCCTTCGAGATCCGTGAGGGGACGAAGCGGACCGCCCTCGTGTTCTGGGGCACGAGCGTCGCCGGGTCGATCGTCGCCGGCGTCATCCTCCACGTCCTCGTCGGCCTCGGGTTGGAAGCCGCCTGGATTGACACCGCGTGGGGCCGATTGTGGGCCGGCGGGTCCGCCGGCGCCTTCGGCATCATGGGGGCCTTCGCCGCACGCGCCCGCAAGCCTTGGCTGCTGATGCTGATCTTCATCGTGTGGGAACTGAACGTCGAGTATTGGTTCCTCAAGAGCTACACGGTCGCGTTCCACTTGTCCGCGTTGGCCATCGGCTTCGCGTGGGTGCGCTGGGTCGGCGTCGGCCGCAAGGAGGACGGCGACGGATCACGTGACCAGGGCAAGGCCCCGGCGTAGCAGCGCGTCGAACCGCTCCATCAGGTCTCCCGGCTCCCAGTTCTTCTCCCACACCGCCTCGGCGGGTTGGCCCTCGCCGACCGCGTCGGCCGGCACGTGTTCCGGAAGGCCGGTCAGGATGACGCGCAGACACGACGCGTCCACGTCGGATGCCGCCTGGCAGACCTCGAGGCCGGTCCGGTAGGGGAGGTTGAAGTCCGAGACGAGGACGCGGGGCGCCTCCTTCTGGAACCATTCGAGCGCGTCGTCGCAGCAGGCGAGGATCTCGACGCGGTACTCGGAGGCCGTGGGCACCATCTCGAGGATGATGCCGAGCACTTCCCGGTAGTCGGGGTCGTCCTCCACCAGCAGAAGAAGCGGTTTGTCGTGTTCGTCGTCCGCCACGGACACCCAGAACCCGAAGAGCGCTGGAGGTACCCTCCCGTATAAGCGTTTGTGTTCGCCCCAAACCGGCCGTATCGCAGGGCTATATGCGGGGTTCGTCGTCGTTCCAGCGGACCTTCACGTTGCGCGACTCCCCGATGTCCGGGTCCCACCGGCGCGCCCAGGGCTCCGGGTCGTCCCGATGCTGTTCCACGTATTGCAGGAACCCTTTCGTCTGGCTGTCGACGTAGTCCGCGTAATGCAGCAAGGCCGCCTCCGGCGTGGCCGGCGGTTTCGGGCTTCCCCACGCGCCCTTGCCGTGGTGACTGAGGATCATATGCACCAGATGGTCCTCGAGGTCCTTGGGGAAATCCTGGCCCTCGTTTCGCAGCTCGGCGACGAGCTGTCCGATAAGTTCGGCGCCCATCACGAGGTGGCCTTTCCATTTCCCGTCGTCCGTCACACGGATCGTCGTCGTCACCTCGTACTCGTCCAGTTTGCCCAGGTCGTGGACGGCGCCGCCGAAGAGCGTCACGTCCCGGTCGATCTCCGGGTAGCCGGTGCAGACGGATTCGACGACGCGCAGGATCCCCACGACGTGTTGGAGGTTCCCGCCCAAGTAGTTGTGATGGTGGCCTACGGCGCTCACGTGCCACTTGTACTTCGCCGCGCGTTCGTCGGTCCACACCTTCTTCCGCAATGCCTGCAGGTACGGGTTGCGAATCGAGTCGAGGAACCCGTGGAACTCGCCCCACAGCCGTTCGACGTGTTCCGCCGGCAGCGACGCGACGAACTCCTTGGGGGAGTATTCGCCCTCGTTGAGGACGCGGACGGTCCCGATGTCGAACTTCGGGCCGAACGTCGCGTCGTGCGTGAGCGCCTCGATCTCCAAGGCGGTCCCCGGCCGGAAATCGGCGGCGCGCGACGCCCCCTCCCAGCAACGCGCCGTCCAGGAGGCCGTCCGGTCGTGGATCTCCAGTTCCAGGTACGGGTCGCCGTTCCGGGTGGTCTTAACGTCCACGGATTTCACGGCGACTCGGAACGGGCCTTGGTTGGCCCCCGGTTCCAGTTCGTCAAGGGGGCGCCCACGCCCGACGGTCCGCACCTTCTCGGTCACGCCTTCGCCAACTGGTCCAGGCACTTTAACACCTCGTCGATCGCGTGCAGCACGAAGTCGGCACCATGGTCGCCTTCGGCCGCGTCGGCATGCTCGCCGTACAATGCCAACGCCGTCTTGAGTCCGTATTCGCGTGCCCCATGCACGTCCTTCTCGGGCCAGTCGCCGACCATGAGGACCTCGTACGGTTTGAGGTCCAACGCGTCGACGGCGGTCCGGAACGGCAGCGGGTGCGGCTTGGCGTGTCCGGTGTCGTCCGTGGTGACGACCGCGTCGAAGAACTCCGCCAACCCGATCTGGTTGAGTCGTTGCCACGCCTTGAGCCGCGGCGCGTCGGTCAGCACGCCCAGGCGGAGGCCCCGGCGCACCAGTTCGACCAGGGTCCGGCGGACGCCCGGGTACGGCGTGAGGTAGAGGTCCTTGGCGCGCAGGTACGATTGGATGCCGGCGGCGAGCACCCGGTCGCGCAGGTTCTGGCCGTAGGCCAGGCGCGCCTTGTTGTGTTTTTCCAGGAAGCGTTTGAACGCGTCGTCGGACTCGATGCCGTGTTCCAGGTAGTGTTCGAAGAGGGCTTCGCCGGCGGCGTCGGGGCTCATGTCGAACGTGGCGCCGGCGGCCAGCATGCCGCGTGCCGCTTCGTGGCTGGCCAGCCGTTTCATCCGGATGAAGTCGGTCAGCGTGTTGTCGAGGTCGAAGAGGACGCCGTGGATCACAGGGGCACGCTCCGTCCGGTCTCGGCGCGAATCACGCGTTCCTGGTACCGCTCCTCGAACGCCTTGACGTTGAGCGTGTGCACGGGGATGATGGTGCCAGGGCGGGCCTCGTCGATCATGTGTTCGAGTTCCGGCCGGCTCGCGTGGCCGGAGGCGTGGGCCTTGACGTAGTCGAGGTCGAAGCGGTCCAGCCAGTTCTTCAAGCGTCGGAAATCGATCTCCATCTCGTCGTTGAACGCTTCGACCTTGGAGTAGATGTACGCGCCGCCGGCGGGCGCCAGGTCGACCAGCTCGGTCATGTTGAAGAGGTCGATGTACACGAGGAACGCGTTGGGTTCGGCGACCACGTCCGGCGCGGTCACCGCGTGCGGATGCTCCAGGAAATCGCGTTCCCACTTGTAGTATTCCGACGGGGCCATCGCCTGGACTTCCTCGGCCAGGCCGTCGCGGGCGACCAGCCCGTACCCCTTGCGGGGCAGGTAGACACCCAAGTGATTGTCGTCGAGGCCGGGGACGTCCCATCCGGCCTCGTTGAACCGCCGCATCATCCACGCCTGTTTGGTCGTCAGCAACAACCGCCGGCCGGTGGCCTTGGCGGCCTCCCAGAAGCTGAGCAGGCGGTCGAGGTCGCGCACGGGGTAGTTGACGGCGACGAAGCCGTCCTCGGCGTCCACGGCGTCGGTGACGGCGTCGCGCACGTGGGTCTCCGAGTTCGCTTTCGGGATCTCGGTTTCCCCGGACGGGTCCTCGTCTCCCATGTTCGTCCCTTCGGTGACCAGGACGTCGACGCCGCCGAGGCGTTCGGCGAACTTCTTGCTCAGGTGGCTTTGACGGCCGTGGAACCGGAAGTCGCCGGTGTAGGCGATGGTGCCGGCATCGGTCTCGAGGATGTAGCCGCGGGCGCCGGGGAGACTGTGGTCGACGGGGTAGATCTCGAGGTCTGTCTCGCCTTCGGCCAATGCGGCGGTCTCGACGACGGGGCGCGGCTCGGGCTCGTGGCCTTTCGTGTCGCGCCGCGTCTTCGAGGTGCCGCCCTTCTGGTTTTCGTAGAATTCGAATTCTTCGAAGTACTCGAGGAAGTCCTTCGTGGTCTGGGCGCCGGTCGTCTGGATGGTGTCCAACAAGAGCCGGGCGCCCTCGCTGAGGTAGAGCGGCACGTCGGGCCGCAGCAGCGGGATCAGGCCGACGTGGTCCATGTGGGCGTGGCTGACGAGGACGCCGTCGACGGCGCGCTCCTCGGGCGGCAGGCCGGCCTGGTCGCGGTAGTCTTGGCGGTAGACGCCGGGGAGGTCGGGCGCCATCCCCATGGCCAGCCAGTCGCCGATGCCGTTGACCTTTCGGGGGTTGAGGAACTCGTGGAAGTATTCGTCCTGATGGCGGAACGAGAGGCCGAAGTCGAGCAGGAGCCGGTGGCCGCGGTCGTCGAGCACGATGCGGTTGCCGCCGATCTCGCCGACGCCGCCGTGGAAGGTGAGGCTCGCCATTCGTTTCCGACGACGGCGGGGTGGTTTCTATCCTTTGCCCTGGCCGGTGAAGGTGGCGTCATGCGGCGGGGAACGGGCCCCAGAGGAGGAACAGCAGGCCGACGGTGGCGCCGAATAGGAGGTCGGTCAGGAACAGGCCCACCCAGAGGCGCCGGTCGATGCGGCGGCGCAGGTCGGGCCAGAGGGCGACGGCGGCGGAGCTGACGAGGAAGACGACGAGTCCGAGGAGGACTCCTTGCAGGACGAAGCTGGCGGCGATCGGGGCCCATGCCTGGTCCCACGCGGCGTACGTTGCGCCCCAGGCGGCGCCGTAGAGCGCAAGCAGGACGAGCCCCATGCGTGTGGCCGCCGTGCTCTCGACGGGAGCCTCCAGGAGACGGGCGGCCCACCGGGTCCACGGGCTGGCGCGGTGTCGGCCCAGCGGCCGAAGCAGCAACGGCTTCAGTTGGATGCTTGCTGCTCCGCCGAGGATTCCGAGCAGCCACGCATCGACCATTGCGGCGAGCGATTCCGACGCCGCGTATTACGGTTTTGCGCAATAGGCCGAGCGCTTAAGAGGACGCAATCCCTTTCGGCGGTTGTATGATCGAGGAGGGTGCGAAGGCTCCGGCCTTCAAGGCGAAGGACCAGGACGGCGAGACGCACACGCTGAAGGATTCTCGTGGCAAGCACGTCGTGCTGTACTTCTACCCGAAGGACGACACGCCGGGGTGTACGAAGGAGGCGTGCTCGTTCCGTGACGCGAACGACCTTTTGACGGAGGCCGGTGCGGTCGTGTTCGGCGTCAGCCGTGACGACGAGGAGAGCCACAAGCGGTTCGCGGAGAAGTACGACCTGAACTTCCCGCTGCTGGTGGACGACGGGTCGATCAGCGAGGCGTACGGCACGTGGGTCGAGAAGAACATGTACGGCAAGAAGTTCATGGGGATCCAGCGGGCGACGTTCTTGATCGATCCGGACGGCAAGGTCGCCAAGGTGTGGCCGAAGGTGAGTCCGGAGAACCACGCGGCGGAAGTGTACGAGGCGTTGACCGAACGGACGACGGCGTAGGCGTCAACGACGCTCGCCGGCGACGGGTCCCAGTACCCGGTCCGCGCTTTTTCCGAGCAGGTGGATCCGGACCCAGTAGGATGTGATGGTGACCAGCAGGGCCAAGGCCAACGCGTCGCCGATCAACGCGCCGATGGCCACGCCCTTGACGAGGGTGGTGCAGGTGCCGGGTCCGCCGCACCACGATTCGGCTTGGACGAGGGCGACGACGGCGATTGCGACCGCCACGATGAGGGCCGCCCAGAACCCGGCGACGATCCATCCGAGGATCCGGAACATCTTCCGGACCCATCGGCGGACTGCCCCCAGGAAGCCGCGGGTGCGCCGGACGGGACGGTTTGCCACGCGGCTCACACCCGGCTGGACGGACACACGTCGTTCAGAATGCATGGCTCGCATTTGGGCCGCCGCGCCACACAGATCGCGCGTCCGTGGTCGATCATCAGGTGCGTGAACTGGCCCCAGTCCTCTTCCGGCACGACCTTCATGAGGTCCTGCTCGATCTTGTCGGGGTCGTCGTGGCGGGTCAGCCGCAGCAGGTTCGCGATGCGTTTGACGTGCGTGTCGACGGCGATCCCGTTGCGTTTGCCGTGCGCGTTCCACAGCACGACGTTCGCCGTCTTGCGTGCGACGCCCGGCAGCGTCGTCAGCTCCTCCATCGTGTCGGGGACGTTGCCGTCGTGTTCGTCGACGATGCGCCGGGCCGCACCCTGGATGTTCTTGGCTTTCTGCCGGAAGAAGCCGGTGGGCCGGATGATCGCCTCGATCTCTTTCCGGTCCGCGTCGGCCATCGCCTTCGGCGTGCCGAACCGCTTGAACAACTTCGGGGTCACCTTGTTGACCATCGCGTCGGTGCATTGCGCCGACAGGATCACGGAGACCAGAAGCTGGAAGTCGTCGTCGAACCGCAGGCTGATCGTGCTTTCCGGATAGTGCCCCTTCAACCGGCGGACGATCTCCTGGGCCCGTGCGCGCTTGGCCTTCTGTGATTCCCTAGGGATCCTGTACCGCCTCCGCGATCCGGGTGATGCTTTCTTCCACCTCGCGCCAGGACGCCACGCGCAGCACCCGCGGCTCCTTCGTCTCGTCGAACGTGCTGTTCTCGTCGATGGTGAACAACAGGCTCCAGCCGCCGTGGCGAGCGTTCTCCACTGCGTGTTTCGGGAAGTCGTCGATCAACACGTCGAACCCCGTCTTGTCGAACCGGCCGAGCAGGACGTCGTCGACGGTGATGTCGTGCCGGCGCAGGAACGCCTCGACGTGCCCACGCGCGTCGGCGCTTCGCGCGGTGACGACGAGGACCGCGTGGTCCTGGCGCAACCGGTCGATGACCTGGGGGATCTCCGGGTCGAGCGGCTCGGCCTCTGCGTGGTCCCCCCCGTCGCGCCACGTGGCTTCGACCAACCCCCAGACGTCGTCGCGGGTCGCACCTTGTTCGACCAGTTCGGGCAGATGGTTGTAGAAGAACGTCGTGACGCGCGCGTCGCTCAAGTCGACGCCGTACTCCTCTTTCACCTTCCGTTTCAGATAATGGTGGTACGGGTAGATCACGTCGTCGAAGTCGATGCCGATGCGCATGCCGTGGTCGCCGCTACCTCCGCCAGCGGCTTAAAGGGTTCTGGGGGTCCGAGTCAGAACTCGCGGACGATCTCAAGGACCTCGTGCTCCGGCGGGCCGACGACGATGCCGGCGTGCTCCTCGGACTCGGAGTACTCGTACATCTCCTTCCGGATCCACGCCTCCGGCTTGTCCAACTCGTCCCACCACGAGACCACCCGGTACTCGGTGTCTCCATCGGTCGGCCGCAGAAGGTACATCCGGTCGAACCCGTCCTGCTTGGCCAGCTTCTTGCTCCGCTTGGCCACGAAACGCTCCCACTCGTCTTCGCGGCCCGCCGCGATCCGGAACCGGATGATCAACAACAGCGTCATGCAGGCGTTCCTCCCCAAATGGACGGCCCGGTACTAAACGCCTTTCGGCGACCGGTGGCCTTACGAGCCGCGGGCGTATGGTCGCGCCGTGCCCGACGTCGTCCTCGTTTCGGTCCCGGACCGGGAGCGCCCGTACGTCGACGAACTGCTGCCCGGCTCCGTGGTCCTGGCCGACCGCCTGTCACCGAGGCTGGCGGCGGAACACGCCGCTACACGGGTGTTGAGCGTGATGGTCCACGACGCGGTCGACGCCGAATCCCTGGACGGCTTCGACGGGCTCGATGCCGTCGTCACACGCAGCGCCGGGTTCGACCACCTCCCCCTCGACTGGTTCCGGAAACACGGGGTGCCGGCGTACGCGCTCGGCGGCTATTCCACGACGAGCGTCGCCCACTTGACGGTGGCCATGATCCTGGGGCTCTTGTACCGCATCCCGGAGGCGATGGCGCAGACGCAAGGCGCCTTCCGGGGCGGCCGCGGCGCGCCCGGCTGGGACCGGTCGGCACTCGCCGGCCGCCACCTCGAGGAGGTCACGGTCGGCGTCGTCGGCACGGGCCGCATCGGCAGCCACGTCGTACGCACGCTCACGGCGATGGGCGCCCATGTGGCCGGCTTCGACATCGAGCCTGACGAGGCGGTGGCCGCCACGCCCGGCTTCGAGTATGTGGATTCCCTGGACGCCTTGTTGGAGTCCAGTCACGTCGTCACGCTCCACGTGCCGTTGACGGCCCGGACGGGCGGGATGATCGGTCCAGAGGAACTCGCCCGTATGCCCGAGGGGAGCGTGCTCGTCAACACGTGCCGGGGCGAGGTCGTCGACCAGGCCGCCGTCGAACATGCCCTCAAGGACGGTCGGTTGGCGGGGTATGCCGCCGACACGATGCCCGGCGAACCCGACCCGCCGGACCTGGCGCGCTTCGCGGACCGGCAGGACGTCCTTCTCACGCCGCACCTGGCCGCGTACAACCCGTTCACGATCCGGGCCCGCTACGAGACGACGGCCCGGATTGTCCGGGCGGTCCTCGACGGCCGGCTGGATGAGGTCGAAGCGTTGCGCGTCGCCTGACGGACGGGCTTATTGGTCGCGCCACCGGGTCGCGAGGACCAGGCCGGTGGCGGCCGCCGCGGTGGCGCCGACGACGGCGACGGCCATCTGCTGGCCGGCCGGATGGAACACGAGCGCCACCCACGACGGCAGTGCGTCGGCGGGTTCGACGCCGGCGGCCGGAACGTCGACGTCGGACGCCAAAAGCACGGTCCGCGCGGCCAAGCGGGACGTCGAGTAGACGGCGTAGCTGGTGGCCGGGTCGGACGTCCGGGTCTCCCCGGCCAATTCCAGGAGGCTGATCGCGTACAGCGGACTGGCACCAAGGCTTGCGGCCAACTGGATCTCGTAGGCCGCCGAGGCTTCGACGTCCGGCAGCCGTTGACGCACCGTGTCCTCGCCCGACAGCGCCACCAGCGCCGCGTTGGCCGTGGCGACCGCCTCGACGAGGTCGAACAGCGCGGCGTACGGCATGCCCGCCGAAAGCGCCTGTTGCGCCCTTTGTTGTGCGGCCTTCGCCGCCTGGACCTGCGGTGAGCCGGGACCGGCGATGAGTTCGGCGTATTGGAGGTCCAATTCGACCGTGTCGACGTAGTCGGCGAGGACGCGGTTGACCGCCGCCTCCGGGACCTCGATGGCGTCGGTGGCGACGCGTTGGCCGATGGTGAGCCACCAGTCGACCGACGCGGCACGCTGGCGGGCGAAACTGGCGGCCCGCAATGCGTCGGCCAGGTTCCCCTGGTCGTATGCGACGGTGGCCGCGTCGGCCAGGCCGGTGGCTTCGAGCGCGCGGATTTCGGCGGCGCCCTGCACGTCGAGCCGGCCCAATGGCACGGGCCGCGCGTCCGTCACCTGGCCGGTGGCGTTGGCCGCGCGGTCCTCCGTCTGCTGGAGGTATCGGCCGACGTACGCCACGGCGTCGTCGTCCTGTTCATGGAACCCGATGATGGCGGCTGCGTGCTCGAGCGCGACGAGTGCGCGGAACGCGTGGGTTGCGGCCAGGTAGTGGTCGCCGGCGGCCGCGGACGCGCCGGCGGCCTGGATCCGGTCGTCCGCGTCGGCCAGTTCCGTGTCGATGGCTTGCGCGTCGCTGGGTGTCATGTTGCCGCGTTGGGCCTCGGTGCGCGCCGTCAGCCCGGCGTGCGACGTCTCGGCCTGGGTGCGCAGTTCGGCCGACAGCTCGGCGGTCGCCTCGCGGTACGAGCGGTCCTGCAACGGGTCCGTCTGGGGCACCGGGCGGACGAGACGGTGACCGGTGAACGGGGTGACCGCCTGGTCCAGGTCGACGACCTCGACGACGTCGATCCCGTGGTTCTCCTGCGCGTACTCGGTCACGTCGACCGGGCGCTGCACCGTCTGGGTCCCGGTGCCGTCGGGGCCTTGAGCGGTCTGGGTCTCGGTGACGACGACGGTGGTCTGGCCCAGCGGCACGACGAACGTGTCGGCGCCGGCCTGGGCCGCCGCGTCGACCTTCTGCAGGATTCCACCGACGGGGCCGATGGAGGCGTCGGGGTTGATCATGCCGGTCATGACGACGCCGTCGTGGACGTCGAGCTGCAAGAGGAGCGCGGTCGCGGCGACCGCCATGGCGCCGCCGGCCGACGGACCGCCGATCGTGCTGGCGGCGGTCTCGACGCTGAAGAAGAAGTCCCGGTCGGCCGCGTCGACGCCGCTGACGGAGGAGGCGGCCGCGACGGCGAGTCGGGCGCTGGCCTGCATGTCGATCTGGGTCAGAGGCTGTGCGGAGACGAAGACGCGGCCTTCGCCCGGCGCCTGCATCGTGACGCGCAGCGTCCCCGGGACGCCGACGAGGCTGCCGTCGTCGCGTTGGGCCACGGCGGGGACCGTGAGTTCGACGGTGACCGCGTCGATCGACTCTTGCGTCTGGGCGACACCGACCGACAGGGTCGTCAGCAGAAGAAGCGCCAGGAGCAACGTGGCGCCGTACCGTTGGAGGCGGACGTCGGCCATGGCAGGAGCCGACCCATCGGGCGCCATCGGGTTTCAACGTTTTGGTGCGAGTCGCGGACCCAAGCCGAACGACGCAAACCTGATAAGGATGGATATCTCGCGTACCCAGTGATGCAACGGAAGGCAGGTGGTTGGGCGCTCGCCGTCTCGATGGTGGCGCTCGCGTTGGCAGGATGCGTAGGCGACGACGGCGGGGACTCCGGCACCGAGTCGGTCACCGGCGACGGGATGGGCGTCGGAGCCTCCGGCTCGTGGACGAACCCCACCGTGATGGAGGACGCCGTGTTCTCCCCGACGATGATCATCGACGATCTGCGCGCCGGCGGCGAACCGGTCATCGCGATCACGGACGCGGGCACGATCATCGTGTCCGCCCACCCAGGGTACACGCATTACCATCCGCACCCCGGTTCACCGGAATTGTTGATCCCAAGCCAGACGCAGTCGTACTTGTGGCGGTCGACGGACGGCGGCGAATCGTGGACGCACGTGAGCCTCCTGCCGGCCGACCAAGACAACTCCGGGCCCCGCGGCATGGGGCAAGGCGTCTCGGACCCGGACCTCACGATCGGTGAGGACGGCCGGATCTGGTTGACGGACCTGGAGGCGTTGGCTGCTTCCAGCGTCTCGTGGTCCGACGACGACGGCCAGACGTGGCCCATGGGCAACAACATCGCCAGCGGCGGACCGATCGACCGGCAATGGTTGGCCAGCTACGGCGACGAGGTCTACTTCACAGGCAACTATTTCCCGACCACGGTGTGGCCGGGGGGCGAAGCGGGCACCAACGACTTCATCGCGTCCGAGGACGGCATCGTTTGGGAGTCGCGCGGGTCGACCCCGTGCAACGGCGACCCGGTGGCCCACCCGACCACGGGCGTCATCTACCAGGCGTGCGGCAACGGCTTCACGTATTCCACGGACGCGGGCGTCACGTGGGAGCGCGCCGAGGGGCCGGTCGGGTGCGGCCTCTGCGAGGTCGGCATCGACGCGGCCGGCACGGTGTTCCAGGCCGGGGGCGGCGAAAACGGCACCGTGAATACCGGCCTGTATCGCTGCCATCGACCGAA